>JBEIUO010000080.1:0-7809 GCA_040374335.1 Phycisphaeraceae bacterium | reverse complement strand
GTTCCCCCCGGGTTCACCATCCGGCACACCGCGACCATCCAGCAGATGGACACCGCGGGCGCTTCCACCCTCGGCACCGTCGAACTCCTCGACCCGGCCCGCCCCGAACTCCCGCCACGCCTTGTCGGCAACATCGACCTCATGTTCAGTCACATCGACCGCAACATGGCCGGCATGGAGTTCCCCGAACACAACTTCGTGTTCAGCGAGAGCTTCGTCACGCTCCTGCGCATGAGCGGAGTCCGCTGATCACTCTGTGATCGATCCCGCGATCTCACGCGCGAGGGCGTCGTTGTCGCTCGCACGCCCATCCAGCGGAATCACCGCCAGAATGCGCAGCGTTGCGTCTGTCACCACCACCACCGCCGCGGAATCGGGGACGAACCGCCCGATCACCTCCGGCCCCACGCTCGTCCAGACGTGCGCCGCGCCGGGATCGCCCGCGCGCAGCGGCGTAATGACCTCCGCCCACTTCGCCTCGCGCTGCTTGAGCGCATCGGGCCGAAAGTCATCGACCCCCACCACACCCACCGGCACAAGGATGAGGTGCGGGAGCTGACGAGCATCCACCGCGCTCTGACGCCGCAGTTGCTGCCCGGCCCGGTACGCGCTCACGAACCCGCCCGCCGCATCCGCCACCGACGCCGGCTTCCCCGCGTCATAGACGACCATCGCAAACAACTGCCTGCTCCCGGGGTGCGATGCCTCCGCCGCCTTGAGCACTGCCTCGTGATCCCACCCCTCCATCGCGCCCGTCATGAACCCCAACCCCGGCATCACCGTGCCCGACGGGATCTGGCTCTGCTCGGCCTTCAGCAGCGCGAGCGACGCAACCGCCTCGCGCCCCGCGATGAACTCGGCCCACTCCGGCACGGGCTCCTTGTCGATCTCGCGCGAAATGATCCGCATCTCCCCCACCGCTCCTTCTTCCGTCGCCACCCGCGCCGTGAAGTCCACCACCCTGTTGCTCTCGTCTACCCGCACCTCCACCGACGGCCGATCATCCACGAGCGCCCCCACCGCCGTCGTCGCGAGCCCATCCTGTCCCACGCTCACCCGCTCCAGCACCAGCCCCTCGAACCACGACCCCAGCGGCCGAAGCTCCGACAACGCCGCGCCGCCGCTCTCCCCACCACCCACGAGCCACGCGATCTGCGGCAGCGGAATCCGTGGTACCACATCGAACAGCGGCCCGAGCCCCGCTCCTCCCTCACGCATCAACACCGTCTTGCGGTTGTGCCGGTGGATCACCGCTGCACGTCCAGGCTCGATCAAGACATCAAACGGCCCAAGCCGCACCCACGTCCGCGATCCCCCCTCGGTCGCCACCGTCCGCGTCACGACCTGCGCCGACGTCGGATCCCCGCCCGGCGGGATCACCGTGATCGTGTGCTGCTCGTGAACCAGCGTGTCTCTGTACGCCGCACGAACACCGTCCATCCACACCGCCGGATCGATCCCCCGCGGCTCGGGTTGCTGCGCAGACACAGCCCTGCCCATCAGGAACGAAAGAAACCCGGCCGCGAGGATGCGAGTGTTCATGCCGTACCCATTGTACGTGCGAGCGCGGCATGCGCTTCCGCAACCGTCCCCACACCCGGAATCACCGCCGCCGGCATCACCTCCACCAACGGCCCCAACACAAACATCCGCTCCGCCATCCGCGGGTGAGGTACTTCCAGGTCCGGCTCCCGGATGACCTGATCGCCGTACAGAAGCAGATCCAGGTCGAGCGTGCGCGGCCCCCACCGCTGCTCACGCGCTCGATCCCGACCAAACTCCCGCTCGATCCCGTGCAACGCGGCCAGCAACTCGCCGGCCGGCAACTCGGTCTCCACCGCCGCGGCAGCGTTCAGGAACTCCCCCTGCGCAATCGGCCCCACCGGCGCGGTGTTGTGGAAAGTCGAACTGCCCAACAGCCGGGTACCGCGGATGCGACCGATCGCGGCGATCGCTCCGACCAACGTCGCGCGGCGATCACCGAGATTGGATCCGAGGGCGATGGCGGCGATGGTGGGCATGGTGTCTCAGCACTGTTTGAATAGACGGACCGTGGTACGCCGTAGTGGGACTCCCAGCAGACGCGAGAGTTCCTTTGGCATTCCCCAGTTCCAGCCACCGATGCCCGCATGTCCCCCGATGATCGGCACCCAAGACAGTTCAGACGGTTGATCTCGCACGCAGCAAACCAGATGTGACTCGATCCAGGTCCCGCTGTTTGCGAATGCCCGGTGGTGGTATCGCACAGAAACCACTTCGAACCGCACGACATGATCTCGCGCGATCAGTCGCTTTGCACGCATCAACTCGAGCCCGTCCGGCGTCACCCTTCCCAGATCGGGATTGTCTACGGAAGCGGCGTGGCTCGCCGAGAGGAGGATCAGCAGCCACCATTCAAGCCCAGCGATGACGAGGAGAGCCCACCAGCGGATTGGAGTAGCCACGAACAGGACGGCACCGATAAGAATCGGAACGGAAAGGCATACCCACAGGTAACGTCTTCCGCTTGACGAGAAGACTGACATGGATTGGATGTAGATCCCGGACTCGCGTTTCGCCAACTCCCAGGTCGGCATGACCTCGCACGCGTGTTCGAGCGGGGGCTCGTAGCCGGTGGCGTCGGAAACGTAGCGATCAACCTCGGCGTTCGAGATCGTCGCTGAGACCGGCCCCCGCCAACGCGGCGCGTCATCTGTGATCGCGTAGAGATCGCTGCGAGGTTGAGATGACATCGTCAGCCCTTTCGAAGCTGATGTCTCACGTCTGCAACACGCCCGTCTTGAACGGTTGTCCGTAGTCCCACCCCTGATTCGCAGACTCCAACGCGGCAATCAACTCCGCCCGCGTGTTGTGGGGCTCGATGATCCGGTCGAGCCAGCCTCTTGCCGCGGCATGCCGGATATCGGCCTGCTCCGTGTACCCCGCGTGGATCGCGGCGTAGATCTGCTTGTGCGTCTCGGGGTCGATCGTCTCCCCCTTGCGCTTGCGGGAGGCTTCTTCGATGGTCGTGAGAACGCCCGTCGCCTGGTTGGCGCCCATGACGGCGCACTTCGCGCTCGGCCACGCGAACGCGAGGAACTGGTCGAACGCGCGGCCGCACATGGCGTAGTTGCCGGCCCCGTAGCTGCCGCCCGTGATCACGACGATCTTCGGAACGACGCAGTTGCTCATCGCGTTCACCATCTTCGCCCCCGCGCGGATGAT
Organism: Phycisphaeraceae bacterium; assembly: GCA_040374335.1. Classification (GTDB taxonomy): domain Bacteria; phylum Planctomycetota; class Phycisphaerae; order Phycisphaerales; family UBA1924; genus JBEIUO01. The sequence goes on along the minus strand of JBEIUO010000080.1, from coordinate 4,605 downwards.
GCCACCCTGCTCGGAGTCACGCCCCACCATGAAGCCGGTGGTGTCGTGCAGGAAGACAATCGGGATCTTCCGCTGGTTGCAGTCCATGATGAACCGCGCGGACTTGTCCGCGCTGTCGTCGTAGATCACGCCCGGCATCTGCACAGACTTGGTCGGACCGGTCTTGCCACCGGCCATGGTGCGCTGAACGAGCTTCTTCTGGTTGGCGACGATGCCGCAGGGAAAGCCACCGATCTTCGCGTAGCCGCAGACGATGGACTGACCGTACTCGGCCTTGTACTCGTCCCAGTCGGGCGCCAGACTCTCGAGCCCCTCCGCGTTTTTCTCCGCGCGGGCATCGACAAGACACGCGATGATCGCCTCGACGTCGTACTGCGCACCAGGTTTGGTCGTGAACGCCTCGTACACATCCTGATCCGACCGGACGCTGGTCGTCGCGCGACGCGTCGCGGCAGTGAAGCCGCCGTACTTGCCGAGCAGATCACGGAGGCGGGTGATGCAACTCTGGTCGTCCTTCTCCCGGAAATCGATCGTCCCGCTGACCTCGGCGTGCATCTGCGCGCCGCCGAGTTCCTCGTCCGTCACATCCTGCCCGATCGCGGCCTTCACCAGCGCCGGCCCCGCCAAGTACAGACCCGAGCCCTCGGTCATCAGCAGCGTGTCGCACAGCACCGGGAGGTACCCGCCGCCCGCGACGCAGAAGCCCATGATCGCCGCGATCTGCGGGATTCCCATAGCGGAGATTACGGCGTTGTTGCGGAAGATGCGGCCGAAGTCATCGGTGTCGGGGAACACGTCCTCCTGCAACGGCAGGAAGACGCCCGCACTGTCCACCAGATACAGCAGCGGCAGCCGCGCCATCATCGCGATCTGCTGCGCCCGAATGATCTTCTTGCAGGTCATCGGGAAGAACGCACCGGCCTTCACCGTCGCGTCGTTGGCGATGATCATGCACCGCCGGCCGTTGACGCAACCGATGCCCGTCACCACACCCGCCGCCGGAGCCCCCCCGTGCTCCTTGTACATCTCGAACGCCGACCACAGGCCGTACTCCTGCAGCGTCGTGCCCTTGTCGATCAGCAGCGCGATCCGCTCCCGCGCCGTCAACCGCCCCTTCTCGTGCTGCCGCTCGATCGCCTTCACGCCCCCGCCAAGCCTGATCGTGGCCTCCGCAGCCATGTACTCCCGCGTGAGCTCCGCGAGCGTCGGGGACCCCGCAGGGGTATTGGAGGGGGTGCTGGATGGGGTATTCGTGGGGGTCGGGGTGCTCATGCGGCTCAAGGGTAGGACCACCGGCGGGGGTCTTCGCCCGCGGCTATCCTCCGGCGGTCCATTTCCAGCCCCGGAGCCCACATGCCTGATCCTTCCTACCAGTTCCAGCCCCTCAGCGAAGACCACCTCGACGCCCTCCGTTCCTGCGTCGGATTCTGCTGCGAACTCAGCGCCGATATCGGCATCGAGCCCGAGGAAGGCGAAGACACCCCGGAGATCGCCGACCACATCATCCGCTGGTGGCACGCCCGGCCCGAGGCCGACCGCCCCGACGCCGAGACCCTCGAGAACGCCATCGGCGCCGCCCTCGGCGAGTACCTCCGGTTCGCCTACCGGCTCAAGTGGGCCGTCCTCAAGGACGAGCAGGACGAGGCCATCGTCCTCACCACCGAACAACCCGAAGGCGCCCTCGTCGTCAGCCCCTTCGACGCCATCCACGACTACCTCCCCGACGGCGCAGAAGGCTTCGTTGTCGACATGGTCGCCAACCTCTACGAGTCCGATGAAATGAAGCCCCTCGAACGCGCCGAAGACGAAGAAGTCGAGTCGCTCTTCCCAGACGAGGACGAGGCCGAGTAAGCCCCAGCTTCCTCCTCCGTTACGTCCCCCACTACGTCGTCGTGATGTCCCGGCGCGAGAAGATCACGCCCGCCGTGACCCACAGCGTCGCGCACACGCCCGCCAGAATCGCCAAGTCCTTCACCTGCCACTCGCCGGTCTTCATCACCGCGAACGGCTTGTAGTAGTGCAGCAGACTCAGCGGTGCCGCGTGCTTCGCCGGCTCCCACAGCGGCTCCAGGAAGTTGACCATCAGCGTCCCGATCGTCACCACCAGCACGCCCATCACCGCCCGCATCCGTCGATCAACCCCCGCGGCAATCGCCAACGCCGCGCACCCCACCGCCCCGTACACCAACGCGAGATTGGCCAGGTTCATCGCCAGCCGCCCGAAATCCGGGAGCTGATCCGGCGTCACGAACCGCGTCCCCACGTAGCACCCCAGAAACGCCAGCCCCAGCACCAACGCCGCCGTGATCAACCACGCCGCGGTCTCGCTGCGAAACAGCTTCCACCGCGAGACAGGCATCGCCAGCAGCACATCCACCGTGCCTCGCTCGATCTCGCCCGCGGGAATCCGCGTGCACACCAGGATCGCGTGCGCGAACAGCAGGATGATCAGCACGGGATGGATCCACACCATCGAGAACGCCACCTCGGCGATCCCCGCGTCCGAAGTGTCGACCCCGAACAGGGCATTCCGCAACTGACGGACCTGCGGCGGAATGAACCCGCGCCGCATGAACCTCGCCTGCACCTGGGGCAGCGCGTACGAGAGCAAGCCCACCACGGTCCCCGTGAACACGCCAAAGCCCAACGAGACCGGGATCAACTCCCGCAGCGATCGGCGCACCAGCCCCAGATTCACGATCACGATTCGCCTCCCACGCCCTCGTCCGTGTAGTAGCGACGGAACAGCGACTCAAGGTCAGGCCTCGCGACCCGAAAGTCCACCACCGGCTTCCTCGCGGCAAACGCCAGCAACTCCCGCACGTCCCCCGTGAATCGCCCCTCCCACTTCCGCGCCGACTGATGATCCAGCGTGAGCCCCGCGGGAACCGCCGCGCCAGACGCCTCGCGCCCCGCCGCATCGTCCGCCCACTCGATCGCCACCTCGTGCCCCGCGGTCCGCTGCAGCTCAACCAGTGTGCTGTCCGCAACGATCCGCCCCGACCGCACGATCGCCACGCGGTCGCATAGGTTCTCCACCTCGCCCAGCGTGTGACTCGAGAAAAACACCGTGTGCCCCGCGCTCACCATCCGACGGAGCATCCCCCGCACACGCTCCTGCATCAAGGGATCAAGCGCCGTCGTCGGCTCGTCCAAGATCAGCACCCGCGGCTCGTGCGCGAGCGCGAGGATCAACCCCAACTTCTGCCGCATCCCCCGCGACATCGCCCGCACCTTCACCGAGAGATCCAGTTCCAGCTCCTCCGCGAGCTTCTTCCCGTTCGCACGAATATCGATCCCGCGGATCTGCCCAAACAGTTTGAGAGCGCTGTTCCCCGAGAGCCAGTTCCACAGCCGAAGGTCCCCCGGAATCGCGCCGACCCCCGCCTTCACCAGGTGACTCTGCTTCCAGCAATCAAGGCCAAACACCCGCGCCGATCCCGAGGTCGCCTTCATGAACCCCAGCAACACCCGGATCGTCGTCGTCTTGCCCGCCCCGTTCGGCCCCAGAAATCCGTACAGAGCCCCCTCCCCAATCGTGAGGCTGACTTCGTCGATGCCGCGGCGAGTGCCGTACCGGCGGGTCAGGTTGTCAATCTCGATCACTGCCATGGCCGGAGAGGGTAGGTATGCTGGAGCAATGAGCGAGCACATCCGGCAAGCAGCGATGGTCTTCGTGGGAGCTGGAACGGGGGGCGTCGCGAGATTCGCCGTGGGCGAAGTGTTGAGAGCGTGGATGCCCCGCGCAACGGCCGAGTTCCCCTGGCCGACACTTCTGATCAACGTCACCGGCTGCCTCGTGATCGGGCTGCTTGCCCCCATGCTCAAGGACGACGCGAAGGCCTTGGTGATCGTCGGCATCCTCGGCGGCTACACAACCTTCTCCGCATTCGGCAGAGAGACGCTTGAACTGTGGACAACGGGTCGCTCCGGTGCCGCACTCGCCTACGTCGCAGCAAGCGTGACCATCGGCCTTGCCGCCACCGCACTGGGCTCGTGGTGGAGCACACCACGTCTCGGCGCGTGATCGCCTCACGTCAGACGCGCGTTCCCTCGAGCACCGATTGCCAGAAGTACCCGTTCACGAAGGCGGAGTAGAGCAGGAACGCGAGCGACCGCTGCTCCTTGGGGATGGAGAACCACATCGAACCGAAGACAATCGGCGAGACGAGCAACGGCCCGAGCCAATGCCACCATCCGCCCTCCAGCGGCGGCTGCCCCGCATCCAGGTTTGACATCACGGTTCTCGCGATCATCCCACCGACCAGCGCCACGAGCGCGCCGCCGGCTTCGAGGATCCCTGGCAACTGCGCCTTGATCTGATTCCAGTAGATCCACGCCGCGGCACCGGCGCCGATCACCGTCATCAACGCGAAGACAGTCAACACGATTTCGCCCGGCCCCTGTGCCGTTAGATTCTGCTTGTCGAGCGTTGTCGCGATGTATCGCAGCGCCACGCCCAATCCGCCCACAACCACCACCAGCCAAGCAAGCTTGGATCGCACGCCACACCTCCCCTGTCCGCACGCGGCGCACACACGCGGCTCCTTTCTGTACGCGTTCTCCGACCGCGATGTTCCCCACACGGCCTCCCCCCCAAAGCAC
>JBEIUO010000386.1:0-3731 GCA_040374335.1 Phycisphaeraceae bacterium | reverse complement strand
TCCTCACCGACGCCGAACTCGCCCACATCGCCGAAGCCGATGCCCCCGGCATCACCGCCTACCGCGACGCCCTCGCCGCGGCACTCGACGGCACCCCCCGTCTCTCGACTCCCGCACGACAAGATCATCGCCACCGTCGACGACACCGCGCAGACCTTCAAGGTCCTGCTCATCAAAACCCCGCTCGTGCTCCCCTACACCTCCGTCTTCGTTCGACTCGAGTGCGGCTACTGGTCCGACGACGCCGAGAAACGCCTCCGCGAAGCGATCAGCGCCGCCGCGCCGCAGGACAACCACCCCATCGTCCACACCGACCGGGCCGACCCCGACATCTTCCCAGAGTCCTGGCGGTCAGCCCCCATCGACGCCTCCGCCGGCCCTCTCGACCCCGCCCTCGCCGCCCCCGCCCAAGCCGTCGTCGCTGCAGCGCTCGCAAAGTACCCAGCCTCCCTCCTCCGCGACAACCTCAAGGCCGTCTACGTCGTCGGAAAGCTCCGCTACCGGGGCATCGCCGCCGGCGGAACCAACTCCAAGTCCGCAATCTACCTCGCGTTCATGCCCCGCTATCCCGAGGCCGCCCTCGCCACAAACGTCTACGCGGAGTTCTCCAGCATCCTCCTCCGCAACCACAAACCCGTGTTCGACCACGCCGCCTGGCTCGCCAACTGCCCCGAGGGCTACAACCAGGACGCCACCGGCGGTGTCGACGCGATCAAGACCAAGCGTGCATCGCTCGCGATGGATCCCAAACTTCTCGAACAGGGCTTCCTTCACCAGTACGCAACCTCCGACTTCGAGAACGACTTCAACTCCTACGCGTCGAGACTCTTCACAGGCGACCACTTCCTCTGGGACGCCATTGAAAGGCACCCCCGCGTAAAGGCCAAGGCCGACGTAGTCATCCGCTTCTACGAAGCGCTCCACCCCGACCTCAACCGAGCGTACTTCACAGGCCTTCGCACCCAGAAGTAGGTACTCCGGTGAGTCGAGCCTTCGGGGGTGCAGCAAGGGACATGTGTTGTGCTGACGCGGGTGCCCCGGAGCCGCACGCTTCGGTGTCAACAACATGGGCAAACTCCCCACCAACCTCGGTCTCGCCGCAGACGCCGCGCCAGCTGACCTCCGCTCGCACGCCCTTCGCCCAAGCCCTATCCTCCCGGCATCGTTCGCGCGGGCGGTCGTGACCTGTTCGCGCGGCGACCGTTCCTATGAACGCATCGGACTGTGATGACGGTGACCCGCAAAGGCACTGTGCGGAGGTACCCTGCTGTGGCGAAGCCACCGAACGTCGGCCCGAGCCCGTGGAAGCGCGAGTGGCCACTCGCCCTCGCGGTCATCACCCTCGCCGCGATGCTTCTTGGAAAGCCCATCATCACCGGGATGCTCGGGCACCCCGTGCTGGTCGTGGCCTTGCTCACCACGCTCTGCGCCGTGATCCTCGCCGCCGCGGTCTCCATCGTCCGTCACGCGGACATCCTCGCCCACCGCCTCGGGGAGCCCGCGGGCACGCTCCTCCTCACGCTCGCCGTCACCGGGCTCGAGGTCGCGATGGTCGGGTTCGTGATGTCAACCGGCGACGAGAAGCCCACGCTCGCGCGAGACACGATGTTCGCCGTCGTCATGCTCGTGCTCAACGGCTTCATGGGCATGGCCCTCGTTCTCGGCGGCCTGAGGCACAACGAGCAGGGGTACAACCTCAAAGGCGCGAACGCGTTCCTCGTGATGATCGTGCCCCTCACCGTGCTCGGTCTTGTTCTTCCGAACTTCACGAAGAGCACGCCAGGCCCCACCCTCTCGACCTTTCAGATGGTCTTCGTCTCCATCATGTCCATCGCCATCTACAGCATCTTCCTCTTCGTCCAGAACCGCCGCCATCGCGGGTTCTTCATGGAGCCCGAAGAGGCTCGTGACGCCGCGGCGTCCGGCGTGGACCATGCCCACCACTCCGACCGATCAACCTTCTACCACTCGGCGATGCTCGGTGCCTACGGACTCCCGCTCGTCATGCTCGCCAAGCAGATGTCCCTGCCCCTCGATGCCATCGTCATGCGCCTGAACGCTCCGATCGCCCTCGGCGGGTTCATCATGGCCCTGCTCGTGCTCACGCCCGAGTCCATCGCCGCGATCCGCTCGGCCCGTGACAACCGGCTGCAGCGGTCGGTCAACGTTCTGCTCGGCTCGGTCCTCGCCTCGATCGGCCTCACCATCCCCCTCGTCATCGCCATCGCCCTGCTCACCGGCCGCCCCCTCGTCCTCGGCCTCGACGCCCCCGACATGGTGATGCTCGCCCTCACTCTCTTCACCTCGACGCTGACCTTCTCCCTCTCCCGCACCAACCTCCTCCTCGGCTGCGTCCACCTTCTCCTCTTCGCCGCCTACTGCATGCTCCTCTTCGATTGAATCCCACCACGGACAGTCGAATCCGCAACACACGCGGCACCCTCTGTCGATCCAGTAGCCGCGGCGACTTTAGACCACAACTCCCCGCAATCACCGCACGTGCCTTCGCTGAAGAAGCAAGACCACGATGCCCTGCCCAGCGATACGCGGTACGCCCTCGCCCCTCCCTCACTCACGCACTCCCTCACTCACTCACGCACCGCACGACATCCGATGTGCGACGCACGGCGCGGCAGCGAGAACTCGCCCTCCAAAAACGAAGAACCCCTCGACAGGTTGCGACTGTCGAGGGGTGAGTCATTCGATCACACCGGAGTTCGGCGTGTTCAGTGCTGATTAGCGGCGACGACGGCCGATGACCAGACCACCGAGGCCCAGGAGGGCAGCGGCGCCGGGAGCCGGCACGAAGGTCAGGGTCGCGCCGATGGTGTCGAGGGTCGGGGCCTCAACGGTCGTGAAGGGAGAAGAGCTGGTGACCCAGGTGGCCGAACGGGTGTTCGGGGGGTTGGCCGTGGCGCTGGAGGTGCGGAAGCCTTCCTGGGGGATCGTGAAGCTCATCGAGCCCGAGCGGGTCGCGGAGAAGCTCATGCCCCACACGAAGAGGGGGAGCTCAGAAATGCCGAGCTGGGGGCTCAGCGTGTTGTTCGAGGTGTTCACGCCAGCGCCGCCGGTGACGTTGTTCGTGCCCGAGCCCTGGCCCGGGTGGTTGGTCGCCGCGGTCTCAGCGAAACGCAGGTAGTTGGTGCCGCCGAAGGCGTACTGGTGAGCGGTCACGGCCGACACGGTCGTCGCGCCGAAGACGCGGCCGAGGGTCGGGGTGTCGCCGAACGTGGCGGCAACACGGGCCGTGGGGTTGAACGCGAGGACGGTGTCGCCACCGGCCTGGTTCCAACCGGCAGCCAGGGGCTGCGAGCGGCCACCGTTGAAGAACAGCGGGGCGGTCGTGCCGTTGGCAACGTAGCTCACGTGAACGCGAGCGAACACGCGGCTGTTGACCGAGGGGTTAACCTCGAGGCTGTTCGTCCAAGTCGTGCCGTCCGTGGACAGCTCGATCTCGAACTGAGTACGCTGAGCGACCTGAGCGTTCGCCGTCATCGCCATGCCCGCCACCACCAAGAGAGAACCGAGAACCTTCTTCATGTGAATCTCCTCACGAACAACTGTGCAACACCAGGGAGAGAGTCCTGAGTTGCATACTTACTCCAGGTCGAACGACTCGTACCTGTCCATGGCAAACATACATCACGGTGGTGGGTTTGCCATGAAAATGACGGATTGCATGAAAAAACCGATCCTGCCGTCTGGATCGCCTATCCGATCCCCCCCGCGCG
>JBEIUO010000165.1:0-6088 GCA_040374335.1 Phycisphaeraceae bacterium | reverse complement strand
CCTGACCGGCAAGGACGTGATCGGCCAGGCCAAGACCGGCACCGGCAAGACCGCCGCCTTCGGCCTCCCGCTCCTCCACATGTGCAACAAGGACGACGCCTACCAGGCCCTCGTCCTCGCGCCCACGCGCGAACTCGCCATCCAGATCACCGAAGAAATCAACGAGCTCGGCAAGTTCACCCCCATCCGCGCCATGACGGTCTACGGCGGTGAGCGCGTCGCGGCACAGGCCAAGAAGCTCGAGCGCGGCGCACAGATCATCGTCGGCACGCCCGGCCGTGTCATGGACATGCTGGAACGCGGGCACTTCCATCTGAAGAACGTTCGCCACGCCGTGCTCGACGAAGTCGACCGCATGCTCGACATCGGCTTCCGCGAAGACATCCGCCGCATCCTCGAGAAGTGCCCCCACGCCGGCCCCGACCGCGAGGGCGTCCGTGGCCGTCAGACGATCTTCGTCTCCGCCACCATCTCCCCCGATATCGAGAAGCTCGCTCGCCGCTACATGTACGAGCCGGAGAAGATCGTCGTCGCCGCCGGTTCGCTCACCGTCAGCCTCGTCGAACAGCACTACCTCCCCGTCAACCCGTGGGACAAGAAGCGCCTCCTCGTCCACCTCCTCAAGCGCGAAGAGCCCGCGCTCACCATCGTCTTCTGCCGCCTCAAGCGCATGGTCGATGAACTCGCCCGCCTCCTCAACGACAAGGGCATCGAGGCCCACGCCATCCACGGCGATATGTCCCAGGGCAAGCGCAACAGCACCATGACCAAGCTGCGCGGCGGCTCGCTCTCGGTCCTCGTCGCCTCCGATCTCGCCTCGCGCGGCATCGACGTCGACGGCATCTCCCACGTCATCAACTACGACCTCCCCGAGGACGTCGAGCTCTACGTCCACCGCATCGGCCGCACCGCTCGCGCCGGCCGTCGCGGCGTCGCATGGGCCCTCGTCACTCCTGAACAGGGCGAACTGCTCACGCAGATCGAGCTCCTCATCAACGCCGAGATCCCCAAGCTCGACTACGCCGACTTCGTCCCCAGCCCGCCCCCCTCCGATTGGCGCGGCATCATCCCCAAGGTCCGCACCGGCATTCCGGCCGACGCGCCGCAGGAACCCATCGGCCCCTCCGCTCGCCTCGTCGCCGCGTCGAACCCGACGCTCCCGCAGGGCGTGGACGAGTCCAAGTTCCCCGGCGGCATCGTGCCCACCAAGCTCCCGCCCAAGCGGATGATGGGTCGCATGCCCGGCCGCGGCCGCTGATCCGAGTTACTTCTTCTTCCCCACCGGCTTGCCGCCAACGGTGAGCGTGGCCGCTTTGCCCTTGGCCTTCTTGCCGAACGCCGCGCGGATCGCGCCGCGGAACATGAACGCGAGCGCCCCGGCCGCGGCGAGCGTGACGACCCAGAACTGCCAGTCGCTCAGCAGCTCCTTCACAGCATCACCCGGTAGGCGATGAGCCCACCCACGTACGCGAGCAGGCTCATCCAGCCGAGCTGCAGCATGGCCCACTTCACCCCGCCCGCCTCGCGTGCGGTGACGGCGAGCGTCGGGAGGCACTGCATCGCGAGCACGAAGTACACGAGCAGCGACCACGACACCGCCGGTGTGAACACGTTGGTCACACCGTCGTCGCGCTTCATCGTCGCGATCTGGTGCGTCACGCGCTCGTCGTCCGACGCATCACTCCCCGCGGCAACGACACCGAGCGTCGAGACAAAGACCTCGCGTGCCGCGAAGCTCGTGACCACCCCGATGCACAGCCGCCAGTCGTAGCCAAGGGGCCGGAACACCGGTTCGATCGCGCGGCCGAGGGACGCGGCGAAGGAGTGGCGGACGGCGTTCATGTTCTCGAGTTGATCGGCGGCCTCCGCGCGCTCCGCGACGGGCTGCGCCGGGTACTCGACGCCGCCAACAACCGCCGCGGGCGCGGTGGCGTCTTCGGCGAGGCCGTCGAAGGTCGCGCGCAGCTCGACGGCCTGCGTGGGCGGGTCCACCTTGGGGAACGCGCTGAGCCACCAGAGCACGATGCTGATCGCGAGGATGTTGGTCGCGGCCTTGCCGAGGAAGACCTTCGCGCGGTCGAGGGTGGTCATGAAGGCCGTGCGGAAACTCGGCCGCCGGTACATCGGCAACTCGAGCGCCATCGGCCGGCTCTTGCCTTTGATGATCGTCCGCCGCGCGATGAGTGCGCTCACGATCCCCGCGACGATGCCCAGCGCGTAGCACCCGATGAACGCGAGCGTCTGCTTCCACGGCGTGTCCGGGAAGAGCACGAAGGTGAGTAGCGCGTAGACCGGGATGCGGGCCGAGCAGCTCATGAAGGGCGCGATGAGGATGGTGGCGAGGCGGTCCTTGGGATCTGGCACGCCGCGGGCCGACATGATGCCGGGCAGCGCGCACGCGTGGCTGCTCAGCAGCGGCACGAAGGAGTGGCCCGGCAATCCAAACGGCCGCAGCAGGCGGTCCATCACGAACGCGGCCCGCGAGAGGTAGCCGGTGTCCTCCAGCAGCGAGATCATGAAGAACAGCAGGCAGATCTGCGGGAGGAAGACGATCGTCGCGCTCACGCCGCCGATCACCCCGCCGGTGATGCACTCGTTGATGAGCCCCGGCGGGAGCGTCGAGCCGACCCACTGCGCCAGCCACGAGCACGCGCCCTCGATGAGGTCCATCGGGTACGACGCGAGCGTGAAGATCGCGTAGAAGACCGCGGACATGACGACCGTGAACGCGAGGAACCCGAGCAGCGGGTGGGTGAAGACGCGGTCGAGGCGGTCGGTGAGTCGGTTCTGCGTGCCGACCTTCTGCTTGACGTGGGCGCGGTAGAGCGCGTCGGCCCAGCCTTCGAGCCCTTCCACCGATCCCGGCGGCGTCGTGCGCGAGACGCGGGCGTCCCGCAGCGCACCGGCGATCGCGTCACACCCGGCGCCCGTCCGCGCGCTCGCGGCAACCACCGGACATCCAAGCTCCGCGCTCAGCCCGCGCGCGTCGATCTCCACGCCCTGCGCGCAGGCGACGTCGTGCATGTTCAGCACGAGCACCGTCGGCAGGCGGCGGCGCAGCGCTTCGCCGAGCATCATGAAGTTGCGGGCGAGGTTGGTCGAATCGGCGACGACGCAGACCGCGTCCGGCGCGCCCGCGCGTTCACCCTCGGGCGCGAGCTCACCGGCGAGCACGCGACGGCAGATCACGCTCTCGCCCTGCTCGAGCTCCAGCGAGTACACGCCCGGAAGGTCGATGATCTCCATCGAGACCGCATCGTCCGACCGCAGCCGCCCCAGCCGCGCTTCCTGCGTTGTGCCCGCGTAGTTGCTGGTCTTGTGGCGCAGGCCGCAGAGGCGGTTGAAGAGTGTGGTCTTGCCTGTGTTCGGATTCCCAAGGAACGCCACACGCACGGGCGGCTTGGCGTCGTGCGCGGCGGACACCGGTCAACCCCCGCAACCGTCGCCGCGACACCCCGGAACTGAACGACCGTCCGTCTCTTCCACGACCACCCCGTTGGCGAGGGGCTTGGCGAGACCGATCCGGCACCAGCACCCGCCCGGGCCCTTGCATCCACCCTCGCCCGCGCCGGTCAGAACCTCAACGATGCAGGGTTCGCCGAGGCGGCACATGCGGATGGTGGCATTGGGTCGCAGCCCCATCGCTCGCAGCAGCGCGGCGTCCTCGGCTTCGAGCCTCGTCTCGCGGACGACGGCTGTTTGCCCGGGGACGAGCTGGGTGAGCGGAGTTGGGGTGCGTGGAGTGCTCATTCAGGACTCTAGAGTAGGCAATCCGGTACTCCAGAGTCTAGTGTAGTTGAGACTGAGTTTCAACGAAATCTGTGCCAGGGTATATCCCCAGAATGGGGTTATCCCCCTCCCGCCTTCTTCGCCTCAAACTCCCGGATCTGGCGGGCGACGTCCGCGAGCATGTCGTTGGGGACGGGGACCGTGAGGTTGTACTGCGCGATCTTCCACGCGCCGGCTTCGAGCACGAGCACGCCGCTGCCGCGGCATTCGCCGTACTTCTCGTTGGTGAGCTTCTCGTCGAACCAGGCGGTTTGGCCGTCTTTGGCGGTTGCGATGTGGCGGTCGCGCGGGGTGTAGGTCCAGCCTTTGCCCTTCGAGAAGTACGGCTCGGCGTACGCGCGGAACTCGGCGACTGTCCAGCGCTCGCTCGCGTCGGTGCCGATGAAGACGCCGTCGGTCGCGAAGTGTGCGAAGTAGCGGGCGCCATCGGCCTGGCTTGCCGCGGCGTGGAAGTCGTCGAGCACGGCGGCGATGGCGGGGTCGGTGGAGGTGGGTGATGGCTGCTGCGGGCGGAAGGCCTGCATCATGGTGGCGATGTCCTGGGTGGAGAGCTTGAGGACGTGTCCCTCGCCATCGCGGATGGAGAGGGTGGCGTCGACCTGTTTGTCGCGGAGGTTCTTGAGGGTTGCGCGGGAGGCGTCGATCCAGTCGGGCGAGTCTTTCTCGCCGACGAACATACGGACGCGTACGCCGGCGAGTTCGCCGAGGCGGGTGGCCTCCTCTTCGGTGGGGACGAAGCCGGGGAGCACGACGAGCGAGGCGACGCGTGCTGCGCCGGCGGTGAGTGCGAGGCGGAATGCCGCGCGGCCGCCGTTGCTGACTCCGGCGATGTGGAGCTTGCCGTCTTCGAGGGTGTAGCGCCGGGCGAGTTCGTCGGCGAGTTCGAGCAGTGCGCCGTTGGCGTCGTCGAGGAGGGGGGTGTCGCCGCGGGCGAAGGGCGTGACGACGACCCAGCCGCTCTCGGGGAGTTGCTTGAAGTAGCGGTCGAAGGCGACGGTGGCCATGTCGGCGGTTTGCTTGCCGGGGGCGAGGGCGATGAGCACGGGCGCGGGGGCGGAGGCGGGGAGCGCGGCGGGTTGGTGGACGCGGAAGCGGAGCACGCCGCCGGAGCGGAGGAGGAGTTCTTCGGGCGCGGCATCCTGGGCGAAGGCGGCGGGCGCGAGGGAGGCGAGGAGGGCGACGAGCACGCGGAGAGCGGTCGCGAGCGGGTGGGTGGTCATGGGGACAGCGTACCGGAGTGAGAGAGAAGGTACACTGGTGGGATGCTTCCAACGCTTGCGATCACACTCGGGGACCCCGGCGGAATCGGCGCGGAGGTCATCGTCAAGGCGTTGGCGGACGACCGCCGCCGATCCCGCGCCCGTTTCCGGATCTACGGGCGGCCCGAGCCGCTCGCGCTGGCGTGCCGAAAGGCGGCGATCAGCGAGGAGTGGCTGGCGCAGGTGGAGATCGAGAGTCGGGGCGTGCACTCGCATCCGTGGGTCGCTGCGCCGACATCGGAGGGTGGGGAGGCGTCGTTCCGCTGGGTGGAGGCCGCGATCGCGGATGCGCTGGCGGCGAAGAAGGGTGCTGCGGCTGGGGGTGTGGCTGGTGTGGTGACGGGGCCGATCTCCAAGCACGCGTGGATGCTGGCGGGGCACCGCGAGTTTCCGGGGCATACGGAGCTGTTCGCGAAGCGGTGCGGGTGCGAGCGGTTCGCGATGATGTTCCACGCTGCGCCGGGCGAGAGTGCGCTGACGACGCGTGCGGGGATGAACGTGATTCTGACGACGGTGCACATCCCACTGCGCGAGGTGCCGGCGCGGGTGACGCGGGAGCGGGTGCTGGAGACGATCGTGCTGGGCGCGGCGGCGATGAAGGAGTTTGGGTACGACCCGGCGCGGATCGCGGTGTGTGGGCTGAACCCGCACGCGGGGGAAGAGGGCTTGCTGGGGGACGAGGACAACGCGGTGATCGCGCCGGCGGTGGCCGAGGCGAAGCGGATGGGGCTCGAGGTGCAGGGGCCGTTTCCGGCGGACACGATCTTCGCGCGGGCGCTGGAGTACCCGCGGCGGCGGGCGGAGTTTGATCTGGTGGTGGCGATGTATCACGACCAGGGGCTGATTCCATTGAAGACGATGGCGTGGGATCGGGCGGTGAATCTGACGGTGGGGCTGCCGATCGTGCGGACGAGCCCGGACCACGGAACGGCGTTCAACATCGCGGGTCAGAACGTGGCGAACGAGGGGAGCATGGCGGCGGCGATCGACGCGGCGATTGAGTTGGCGGGCGGGAAGACCTAACGCAACAAGAACGGTTT
>JBEIUO010000121.1:0-6774 GCA_040374335.1 Phycisphaeraceae bacterium | reverse complement strand
GCCACACCGCCGGCGAGCTTGGCGAGGCGCTCCTGGAGCTTCTCGCGGTCGTAGTCGCTGGTGGTCTTCTCGATCTCGGCGCGGATCTGAGCGATGCGGGCCTGGATGGCCTTGGTCTCGCCAGCACCCTCGATCACGGTGGTGTTCTCGGCGTCGATCTCGAGCTTCTTGGCCATACCGAGGTGCTTGAGTTCGAGCTTCTCGATGTCGAGGCCGAGGTCCTTCATGATCGCGGTCGCGCCGGTGAGGATCGCGATGTCCTCCAGCATGGCCTTGCGACGATCACCGTAACCGGGAGCCTTGACGGCGCAGACCTGGATGGTGCCGCGGAGCTTGTTGATGACGAGCGTGCTGAGGGCCTCGCCGGTGACGTCCTCGGCGATGATGAGAAGGGGCTTCTTGGCGGCCATGACCTTCTCGAGCACCGGGACGAGCTTCTGCACGCTGTCGATCTTGTCCTCGTGGATGAGCACGAGGGCCTTGTCGAACTCGACCCGCATGGAATCGGCGTCGGTCACGAAGTTCGGCGACAGGTAGCCGCGATCGAACTGCATGCCTTCCACGACGGTGACCTCGGTCTCGAGGCCCTTGCCTTCTTCGACCGTGATGACGCCGTCCTTGCCGACCTTCTCAAAGGCATCGGCCATGATCTTGCCGACCTCGCGGTCGTTGTTGGCGGAGATGGTCGCGACGTTCTCGATGTCCCCGCGGCCCTTCACGGGGCTGGAGAGCGAGCTGATCTCGGCCGTCGCCACTTCGACCGCCGCCTTCATCCCCCGGACGAGTGCGTTGGGATCAACACCCGCGGCGATGTGCCGCAGGCCTTCGCGGAAGAGGGCTTCGGCGAGGACCGTCGCGGTGGTCGTACCGTCACCGGCCGAGTCGCTGGTCTTGCTGGCGGCTTCCTTCACGAGGCGAGCACCCATGTCCTCGGCCTTGTTGCGGAGTTCGATTTCCTCGGCAACCGAGACGCCGTCCTTGGTGACGGTCGGGCCGCCCCAGGACTTGTCGAGCACGGCGTTGCGGCCACGGGGACCGAGGGTGGCCTTGACGGCCTTGGCGAGCTTCTCGACCCCAGCGAGCAGGGCCTGACGAGCTTCAACATCAAAGACGAGTTCTTTCGCGGGCATGAAACGCTCCAAGATCTGGTCTTGCGATCAACAAGAGGGACCGACAGCATCGTGCTTCGGCTTTCACACGCAAACCCTCCTAACAACCGGTGTGCCAGTCCGAACAACCGCAGGACGGGGGTGCCCGGCCCGGGTTCGGCAGACTTCTGGCAGAGACACCGCCCCACCACCCCCAGAGCCTGCCGAAGTGGCAGGCGGGATGTCCCGGACGGCGTTCGGACCGGCGCCAGAGCGGGGTGGAACTCGCCAAACAGGGTGCTAGACTACCGATCATGCACCTGACGCTTGCCGCCACCGAACTCGACTCGTATCTCCCGATCTGCATCGTGATCATGATGGCGGTCGGTTTTGTTGCCGCCAATCTGATCCTGACGCGAGCCTTGGGGCCGAGTCGTCCGGGCAAGATCAAGGGGCAGTCGTACGAGTCGGGCATGAACCCTGTGGGCACGGCCCGCAAGCGGTTCAACGTGCGGTTTTACCTCATCGCGATGGTCTTCCTCGTGTTCGACATCGAGGTGATCTTCCTGTATCCCTGGGCCGCGTCGTTCCCGAACATCGCCCCGTACCCGAACCAGGAAGGCCTCATCTGGCTGTTCCGGATCTTCTTCTTCCTGGCGACGACGGTCGTGGCGTATATCTACGGATACCGCAAGGGCGTCTTCAAGTTCGATTGAACCTCCTGGGGCCGTGCCGCGAAACGGCGTGAGCGATGCCGGAACCCATACCCCTGCCGCCCGAGCGAAGCTTGACTGCGGTTCACATGCGAGCGATCCCCGTGGAGGTTTCCTCCCGGTTGGCGTGCGCGGCATTGGCTGGGGTGATTCTGCTTGTGCTCGGACTGGCATCGTGGCTGGAACCTTCAACGGCGGGGCACGGCACACACCGTCAGCTTGGCTTGCCCGCGTGCTCGTGGGCGGCGTGGTTCGGGAAGCCGTGCCTGACGTGCGGGATGACGACGTCTTTCGCGTACGCGGCGGACCTGGACTTCTCGAGGGCGTTTCGGGCCCAGCCCGCTGGGGCGTTGCTGTGTGTGCTCTCGGCGTGCGCGTTCTGGGTCGCGGGGTATGTGGCGGTGACGGGTTCGAGGATCGGCTCGATCATCACCCGCCGCATCGGGACCCGAACAATGACGGTCGCGGGCCTCATCCTTGCGGCGGCGTGGGTGTACAAGATCATGACCTGGACGAGATGATGTACCGCGAAATGGAAGCCACACAACGATGAAGACTCCCACCCACGTGCCGGCCCTTCGCCCGATCCTCGGCGGACTCATGATCCTCGCGGGCCTCGCGTGCGCGGGGTGCACCGCGGCGGGGTTCATCGCGGCGACGATCGAGAAGGAAGGAACGCACGACGTCGAGGCGCAGTACACGCGGCTGGAGGGGCGGTCGTACGCGGTGGTCGTCGCGGCGGATCGCTCGATCCAGGCGGACCATCCGCTCATCGTGGAGTATCTCACGGAGCGGATCACGAATCGGCTCGCAGAGCCGGGGAACGTGCCCCGCGCGGGCGGGTATGTTCCGGCGATTCAGGTGGTGAAGTACCTGAACGAACACCCGGGGTGGTCGGCGAAGTCGATGGATGAGTTGGCGAAGGAACTCGGCGGGGTGGAGCGGCTGATCTATGTGGATCTGTACGAGTTCCGTCTGAACGATCCGGGGAACGCGTACCTGTGGGAGGGCGTGGCCTCGGCGAACGTCTCGGTGATCGAAACGGACTCTCCGATTCCAGACGACCACGCGTTCGGGCGGACGATCACGGTGAAGTTCCCGGATCAGAACGGTCTCGGGCCCAACGACATGCAGGCGGCGGGGGTAAGAACAGAGCTGACCCGGCGGATGGTCGATCGGGTATCGTGGTTGTTCTACACGCACGAAGAGAAACGCACGCCGCTGTATTGATGATCGGGGCACGCAGGAGATCCGCGGGATGAAGAAGACAATGACGATGATGGTGCTCGTCGCGGCTGGGGTGAGCGGCGCGATCGTGGCAGGGTGCAACATCGTTGCGCCCGCGTATCTGCTGGCGAAGGGGCCGCCCAAGATCGAGGCACAACACACGCTGGAGGAACCGCGGCCGACGATCGTGTTCATCGACGATCGGTTGCCGGTGCTCGGCCGCCGGCCGCTGCGGAACATGATCGCGGAGGCCGCCCAGAGCGCACTGCTCGAAAAGGGCGTGCTCGTGAACATGATCGACTACCGGGCGGGTGTGGCGATTGCGGATCGAGAGGCACCGGGACAGCCGACGGACATCGTGACGCTGGCGAAGACGGCGCAGGCCGAGGTAGTGATCTTCGCGACGGTGGACTCGTTCTCGCTGACACCGGACCGGCAGAACCTGCTCCCATCAGCGGTGCTGCGGGTGAAGGTGCTGGACGTTTCGAAGGACTCGCCCCGCGTGTGGCCCCCGGAAGCGGAGGGCTTCCCGCTGGTCGTGCAGCCGTCGCAGCGTGCGACGCCGCTGCCGACGACGCCGACGGAGATCATGCGTGCGGAGAATGCGTTTGCGGGTCAGGTGGGGCTGGCGATCGCACAGCTCTTTTACTCGCACGAGGCACGCGAGCCGGTGAACGCCGCCGGCAAGTAGAGCGCCTCCATGAACGTCGTGCACGTCTTTCAGCCCGCCAGTTGCCCGCCACCCCCGTGGGGAGGCAATGACCAGCGTGCGGACTCGCCGGGCCGTGTGATCGCCGACTTGCAGAGGTTGGAGACGGGGCACCGCGCGATCGTGGTGGGCGGTTCGACGGCGCGGCGCGAGTGCGAACTGTTGGGCGTGAAGGCCGAGCACCTCGCGCCGGCGCTGGGCGCATCGTTCCTCGCGACGCGTTCGCTCGCGTCGCTGCTGCCAGCGGGCCGATCGGGGGATGTGCTCGTGGGATGGGGCTTGCAGTTCCGTCGGGTCTTCGACATGATCCGGCCCCGCGCGGCGTGCCTGGTCGTTGACCTGCGCACGGGCGCGTTGCACGGGCGATCCGCGGCGACGACGAGTTGGGAGAGCGGACCAACGCTCCCCGCGCGGGTCCATGGGCCGGTGCTGCCCGCTCCATCGATACCGACGGGGGCGCTGCGGATCGGGCTGTGCTGGGACGGGCCGGCGGGTTGTCCAACGGTCGCATTCACCTTCACCCTCGGTGTGCTCTCCACGAGCGGCGTGCCGACTACCGCGGTGATCAAACGCGGGGCACCGCACGGCGCGAGGCTTGCGCGGCATGCTCGCGAGGGCGGCCGGCTCGCGGGCGTGCTGCCCTTTGAGGGAGCGATCGCCCTGCACTCGGACCTGGCAGATTGCTGGCTGTTCGCGGTGCCGTCGCGTGCAGCGCACGTCGAACCGCCCTTCACCGACTGGTCGACGATGGTGCTGGCGGACCTGCTGGCGTCGGCGGGCGTGAACGTTCTGGGTGTGGGCGACGGCTGCAACTGGCTTGCGCCGGAGCTTCGGGCCCGCGCGAGGATGATCCCGGGCTCGACACTCGCGGACGCGGCGGCGGGTCTCATCGGCGCACTCGGTGCACCGGCGATTGCGGGTTCGGTGGTTGGAGCGGAGAGCGCGGCGATGGTTCTGCAGGCGGCGACTCGGCGCGTCGCACGCGGCGAGCCGCTGAGAAGTCTCGGACTGAAGGAGCAGCGGCATGCCGGCTGAGCGAGTAGGCGTCTTGTTTGTGTGCCTCGGGAACATCTGCCGTTCGCCGCTGGCGAGGGTGATCTTCGAAAAGATGGTCGCCGACCACACGCTGCAGAACCGGTTCGATATCGACTCGTGCGGAACCGGGGGATGGCACGCGGGGCACCCGGCGGACCCTCGGAGCGTGCAGGTTGCTGGGCAACACGGACTCAACCTCGTGCACACGGCACGGCAGCTCGAGCCGAGCTCTGACTTTGAGCGGTTTCACTACCTCATCGGCATGGACCAGTCGAACTTCGCCACGATGATCGAGTGGGGCGCACCGCGCGAGCGTGTACGGCTCATGCGGTCGTTTGATCCCGACCTCGCGACGCGCCCCGAGCACGAGTTGGATGTGCCCGACCCCTACTACGGCGGCGACGGCGGTTTTGAGAAGGTGTACCAGATGCTGCTGCGCTCGTGCGAAGGACTACTGGCTCACGCCCGCTGAGCACCCAGCCTGCGAGTGGCCTCGATCGCGGCATCGCGAACGAGCGGATCTTCGTCGGGGCGTGATGCGATCGCGAACATCTCCGTCCGCATTGGATCGTCGGGCTGATGGTGTGCGGCGAGGAGCTGGTTCATCGCGACGACCACGGCGTTGCGTCGCATGACTCCCAGCGGCGCACGCTTCATCGCGGACGAACGAAAGGCCTCCCGGCGTGCGGCTTCGTCCCACCGCATGACCTCGAGCAATGGGAGCGAGCGGCGCGTGTGGTCGTAAACCGGGAGTGCATCGGGGACCACGTGGCCCTCACCGCGTGCCGAGTTGTGCGGGCAGACCTCCTGGCAGACATCGCACCCGTAGATCCAGTCACCGACTCCGGCGAGGAGCGACGGATCGATGGCGTCACGCCGCTCGATGGTGAGGTACGACACACAACGCGACGCGTTGATGGAGTAGGGCGTGATCGCCCGCGTGGGGCACGCGTCGATACAGCGGGTGCAGGTGCCGCACGCGTCCGCGACGCGGGTCTGCTCGGCGGGTACCGCGAGTTCGAGATTGGTCGCCGCGCCGCCGAGCAGCGTGTAGGAGCCAACTCGCGGGTGGATGAGCATCGTGTTCTTGCCGATCCATCCGAGGCCACAGAGTTCGGCGAGTTCGCGTTCGAGGACCGGCGCGGTGTCGACGAAGCTGCGGAAATCGGCACCGGGAAACCGAATCCGCATCGCGTCCGCGAGCTTGTGCAGCCGACGCTTCATGACCTCGTGGTAGTTCCGCCCCCGCGCGTACCGCGCGATGCGGCCTTGACCGGGTGCCGCGTCGCGTGCGGTGTCGCCGCGGTCCGCGTAACGATCCGCGACCATGATGAACGAACGCGTGTCGGGGAGGTGTCCCCGGGGATCGAGCCTCAGCGAGTGGTCCTTGGCGAGGTAGTCCATCGAACCGTGCTGCCCCGATGCCAGCCATTGTTCGATATGTTCCTTCCACCGGGTCGGCGCGGCCGGGGTGACACCAACCAAAGCAAAGCCGATATCGCGCGCGAACGCCACGATCTCGCGGGTCGCTTCGGCAGGGTCGTAGGGCTGGGGCGGCAACGCGCGGGGCGCGGGGGACACAGGGTGACCTCACTCACGCGTGCGGGGCATCGGTCAGTGGGCGGCCTTCGCGTGCACGCCGCCGCCGAGCCAAGAGAACATCTTCTTTGACGCGGCCTCGAGCACCGGCGTCGGATCGGGCAACTCCGGATAGAACTTCCGGTCGTGCTCGAACACCGCCCAGCCCTTGAAGCCGGTGCCGCGCACGGCCTCGAAGGATGCCGCGGCATCGAACTCGCCTTCGCCGAGCATGCAAGGGATGCCCTCGGCGTAATCCTTCAGCTTGAACATGCGGAGTTTGGCTCCGAGGACGTTGGCCCCGTAGATCGCGGGCTCACCCGCTGCGCGAGCGACGGGTAGGGAGTACGAGGCGGCGAGGAGGGGGTGGTCGATAGCGTCAAGGACCTGGGACATCTGAGAGGCGGTCGCGAAGGAGCCGCCG
>JBEIUO010000155.1:0-6239 GCA_040374335.1 Phycisphaeraceae bacterium | reverse complement strand
GTCGGCGTGCTTCGGGTCGACTTCGACTCGGCGGCAACCGACACCATGGGCGGCCCCGATGCGGACATGGAGCACAAGGCACCGGGTTTGCCGTTCGGTGCGGACCCTTCCGAGCCTATGCCGGAACCGACCGAAGCGGACAGCGAAGACGAACTCTTCGAGGGCACGCCGGCCACGCACCACGCCAAGGGATTCCCGAGCGTCGAGGTGGTGCCTCCGTTCTCCATCGTCTTCGACCCCGGTGCGGCGCGTAAGGACCTGTCCGACTGCCAATGGGCAGCGGAGGTGCGTTGGCTTCACATCGACATTATCCGCGACCGCTGGCCCGGCCTTGCTGAGTACGTGCAGCTTGACCGCGCGATGGGCGGGGACAACATCGCGGCGACGCTGCTTGCAGACATCCGAAGCGATGGCGGATCAACGAAGGAATTGACGCTGGACCGCGCTCGCGTCGTCTTTTACTACGAGCGTCCGAGCCCACGTCACCCTCGCGGGTACTACGCCGTGACCTGTGGCGCGGTGCTACTCGAGGAGTTCGAAGGCCTGCCCGCCGGTCGCCTTCCGTTTGTCGTGGTGCGGTACAACTCCATTCCCGGCAAGCTCTTTGGTCAAGGCATGGTCGACGTGGTGCGTCCCGTCCAAGACATGCTCAACGGCCAAATCAGCAAGCGGCTTGAAGTCGTCGCGTTGAACGGCGCACCCAAATGGGCCGTCATGAAGGGCTCGATTGACGAAGGGTCGATGACCTCGGCACCGGGCGAGACCGTCTTCTACAACCCCGGCACGGTCCCGCCGCAGCCCATCCAGTCCCCGCAAGTGAGCCCGCAACACGCGGCGCTCGAAGCGGAGGCTATCCAGCACATCCGCGAAATCTCGGGCATCAACGAGATCACGCAGGGCATCGTCCCGGCGGCTATTAGCGGACGCGCGGCGCAATGGATGGCAGAGCTTGACGCGACGAAGTTGGCCCCGACGACGCGCGAACTCGAAGAGGCTTTCAGCGTCGCGGGCTCCATGCTCCTGAAGCTGTGGCGCGACTACATGCCCGTCGAGACGACCATCCAAGTGATGGGCAAGTCCTCGAAGCTGGAGGTCTTGGCGTTCGAGTCTGAGGACATCGCCACGACCAACGTCCGCGTTCTTCCCGGCTCGATGGCCGTGCGCCATCCGTCCGTGAACCGCGAGACGGTCCTGATGCTCGCCAACATGGGCATGTATGGCGACGTGGCCAACGACCCCGAAGCGCGAGCCCGCGTGCTCCAAGAGATGGAGTTCGGCAAGGCGGGGCGTCTCGAAGGCGAAGCCGACAGCGAAGCCAAGTATCAGCGGGAGGAGAACTACCAGATTCTCACCGCCGACATCGTGGCGTCCCCTGACCCAATGGCCCCGCCGCCGAGCCCGGTGCAAGCGCAACCGTGGGAAGACCACCTCGCGCACATCCGCGAACTCAAGATGCTCCTGACCTCCGACGCACTTCGAGAGGGCGAGGTGGAGCGGTATCAGTGGGCCGTGCGTCACCTTGCCGAGCACGAGGGCTATCTGAGCGGGCTGCGTCAAGGCTACGAGTGGTGGAAGGAGTTTGCCCCCGACATCGCGGCGAAGATGGCACCGCCCACACCGCCGCCGCAGCCGCAACCGACGACGCCGCTACCGCCGCAGGCACCGCCGCCCATGCCACCCGAGGCGATGGTAGACCCGTCGACGGGCATGCCAATGGACCCATTTGGACCGACGCCCATGCCGATGGACCCGTCCATGCCAGTGGGCGAACCGCTCCCGCTGGAGTTCGGGATGCCGTCCGTTCGCGGTCCCGGCGTCCCGGCGCTCGACCTCAATTCGGGGATGTAGCTTGACAAGCGCGCTCCCCGTGTTCTCAATATGAGACGCGCGAGACGCGCAGGAGCCTAACCCCATGTCCGAAACCGTCACCTCCTCCCCTGCCCCCGTTGCTGCTCCCGTAGCGGCACCGGCTCGCACGGCCAAGACCCTGGCAGAAGCGACGCGCAACGCGATGTCGCCGGACTACGTGCCGTCGTCGGGCGATGCGGCACCGGCTGCGCCTGCACTTCCCGCTGACCCCATGGAGCAAATCGCGGCGGCGGCGTCTCTCACCGAGGCGGCAGCGCGCGGCGAAGAGCCTTCCGCTCCCGAGGGCGAGACCCCTGCTGAGGAGCCCGCACCGGAAGAGGTCAAGGCGGAATCGGCTAGGCCGGACTTCGGTCTGGTCAAGCACTTCCGAGCGAAAGCCGACAGCGAGACCCAAGCCCGCATGCGTGCCGAAGCTGAGAACGGCATGCTGCGCGACCAACTCCAGCAGGTCGTGGAGTACCTCCAGCGACAGCAGACCCAGCAAGCGGCACCGCCCGTGCAGGCTGAGCCCGAGTACGCCGAAGACGACTACGGCGACCCGGCCTTGCAGCAGTTGGCTGCGATGCGCAAAGAGATGGCAGAGTTCAAGGCGCTCAAGGCCGAGCTCGACGCCATCAAGAACGAACGCGAGTCTGAGAAGCTCTCTGCCAAGGCCACGGTCATCGAGACCGGCCTTCGCAAAGACTGGGACGCCGCGAAGACCAAGTATCCCGTGCTCGCCAACCGTGAGCACGCGGGCAAGCTGTGGGATATGGTCAAGGCAAACCCCGGCCTTTCGGTCGAGGACGCCGCCATCATCTTGCAGCATCGATTTGGCGAGAGCCGCCCCGGGCCTGTCCCGCGAGCACCGCAAGCGCAACCTGCGCCTGTGGCTGCACCGCCCCGACAAGCACCGCCCCGGCCTCCACCGGGGGGAACGGCTGCCATGGTGGCACCGCCTGCAAAGATCCGAACGCTCGAAGAAGCGAAGCGCGCCGCAATGGCGATGAGGTAACCCAATGGCCGTCCAGACCACGACCACCGCCGATGCGATTCTGAAGGACAACTACATTGGTCCGGTTGAGTCCATCATCAACGAGTCCCACCCGCTCCTGAGCGAGACGGAGCAGGACCAGACCAAGTTCACGGGCAAGCGGGTTGTCTTCCCCGTCAAGGTCGCGCGCAACAACGGCGCGGGCGCTCGTAACACGACGCTCCCGACCGCCGGCTACGTCGCGACCGAGGATTCCATCATCACGGCGAAGCGCATGTTCTCGCGCTTCGAGATTGAAGACACGCTCATCAGCGCCGCGAGCAACGACCGAGGCTCGTTCGTCGAAGCGGTCACGATGGAGATGGATGGGGCCATCGAGTCCCTGAAGTACGACATCAACCGCCAGCTCTACGGCAACAAGCTGTCGGGCAACACGAACACCGGCCCCGTGACCCAGGTCAACGGCGTGGTGTCGAACACGACCACCATCGTCGTCGACGACAATCACAACATCGAGCCGGGGCAGACCCTCGTGGTCGGAACTACCGCCGAGCTGACGGGCACCGGCACGCCGGTCCTCCTGACGGTGGCGACGGTCTCGGACGACGGCGTGACCATCACGTCGGTGGCGAACGTCACCCTCGCGGACGACGACATCATCGTTCGCGGCGATGGCACCGCCGTTGCGAACCACGGCTATACCAACGAAGTCAACGGTTTGACCTACATGGTCAACAACGCCGATGACGACTTCCAGTCCGTCGACACGGGCAACTACCCCGGTTGGTCGGCCACGGTGAACTCGAACTCGGGCACCCTGCGCAACCTCGAACTCCGCCTCATGTTCGCGACCTGCGATCAGGTCAAGCGCAAGAGCGGCTTCGCCCCGACCAAGGTGATCATGCATGACTCGATGCGCCGAGAGTACACGGACCTGCTCGTGCAGGACGTGCGCTACCAGCCGCAGAAGCTCGAGGGCGGCGTCGAGAAGTTGACCTTCGCGGGCTTCGACAAGCCCATCGAGATCTTCACGGATCGTCAATGCACCCTCGGCGCGATCTACTTCCTGAACATGAAGTACATCAAGCAGTTCACCCTTCAGCCCTGGGGCTGGATGGACAAGGACGGGGCCGTCTTGGCTCGCGTCGTGGATAAGCCCAACTATGAGGCGACCTTCCGAAAGTACTTCAACCTCGGCACCCGCATGCGCAACTCGGCAGGCGTGCTGAAGGACCTCAACTACTCGCTGAACGCCTAATCGGCGGTAGGAGGGCTCTACCATGCCAATCGATACCGCGAATCTCAGTCAGTCCCTGGAGTACGTCACACTCCGTGCCAAGGACTTCGACTTTCTCCCGTTCGGCGCGGTCTCTGGCGACGCGGCACTGGCTAGCAAGGTGGCGTTCGACGCGGGCTTTGCCGGTCTCCTGCTCGGCGCAAACGATGCCACCGTTAGGTGCCAAGAGATCAGCACCCTCGGAGTCAACGGCGTTCTCATGAACACCGATGGCGACTTGGCCCACACCTCGTGGGACGTGCCGCCCGACTTCGATGAGGGCAAGCCGTGCTACGTCCGCGTTCGTTGGGCCTGTGGCTCCACGGACGTGGCCGACACGGTGCTCTTCAAGGTCACGTACAAGGTCATCAGCGTCAACAACGACGCCCTGACCGCGACCGTGACCACGGCGCTCGATACCGTCGTCCCGGTGGACACGGTTCCGGTTGCCACGGCGTACACGCTCGCGGGCACACGGGGCGGCAAGATCAACGCGAACAAGATCGGGAGCGGCAACAACACGCTCCTGCTCGCGGTGGAGATGGATACCAAGGATACCGACATGTCCGAGGACCTCTACTTCCACAGCCTCGTGCTCGCCTATCACCGCAAGGTGAAGACGGCGGGACGTGGCCGCGTGCTCATCAACCCGTGGCCGTAAGGACGACTGCGTGATCGTACTGGACTCCGCCGCGCTCCCACCGCCTACGATGCTCTCAGAAGAGGGCTGGGCGAAACTCCGAGGTCTCGACTGGAACACGCCATACTCACGGCGAGTTCGAGAGGGCACCGGAGACGACGGCTTGCGAGTTGCCTTTGACCCAGAGCGCGGGTGCTGGGTCGTGGCGACGCTTCGCAAGGTGCAGGTCGTGAAGCACTTCGGAGTCCAGCGCATCACGGACACCGAGATGGTGCCGTGGGTCTGGGGCGAGTGGCGGGAAGACCCCACGGACCCCGACACGGCACCGCTCTCCATTGAGGACGGGCGACTCATCCCGTGGATTCTCAAGTCGTCGCTCCTGCGCACCGGCCCTGAGAAGTTCCTAGCGGACGTCGAGCTGGCGCGGCAGAAGAAGGAGCGCGACCTTCGCAACTCCGTTCTTGAGCAGCGGTCCTCCGATGACGTGTTCCAAGCGTTCCGCACCATCGCGGCGCGTGACAACATCACGCCGCATCGCAAGACGGGCGCGGACGCCAAGAAGATTAGCAGCGCCGGCCTTTGGCAACGAGGGGCGGCATCCAAGCCAGCGCACGGGAGCATCATCCTCGCCAGCGCCTAAGAGGTTTCGTCCATGGCGCTGACCGTCGCGAACGTCAAGACTCAAGTCCAAGCCCTGATGGACACGCAGGGCACCGCTGCCGTGAGTTCGGCGGAGTGGCTCACACTCATCGACTTTGCCGATGACTACGTGTGGCGCTTGCTTGTGGGAGTCAACCCCGACTTTTGGCTGACGGAGACCCGCATCTCGTGGCCGTCTGACGTGGACAACGTTGACTTGTCGGCAGCGCAGTACCTCAACACGAAGCCCTACAAGATTGTCGCTCTCGACCTCCTCGAGGCCAACGCGGCGGTGAGCACCACGAACCTCCCCGTTCGGTGCGCCCCGATGCGGTGGGATGAACGCTCGCTCTACCTCATCCGGGACAACGCCCAATACCGCGCTGCCGTGACCCCGCTCGCGGGCGTGGACTCGCCGCCGTATCACTTCGCACTGAAGGACTCGGCTGACCTGTACCTCGCCCCCATCCCGGTCACGGGCACGGTGTTCCAAGTCGGGTTCATCCCGCCGCGCGCCACGCTGACCTCAACGTCGGACACCATCCTTGGGGGCAAAGCCGACGCCTACGGGCAAGCGGTCGTGGCCTACGCCGCCTGGACGCTGAACAACCGCAAGGGCGGGAGCAACCCCCAAGTGGGCTCGCTCTGGTCTCAATGGGAAACGCAGCTCGCGGCAACGGGCTCGTCTCGGCAGGTAGCCGGCGCACGCTTCGTCAAATGGGCGAGGTGGTAAGCCATGGCGATGATCACGCTCAAAGGCCCGTGGAAGGGGATGGACCTTCGCGAGACCGACGCCGAAGAGGGCACCTACGCGCTTGGAATCAACGTGGACGTGTCGCAGG
>JBEIUO010000118.1:0-6799 GCA_040374335.1 Phycisphaeraceae bacterium | reverse complement strand
GCCGAGGTCGAGTGTAGGCCGATGCTCACTTCGCGCGCGGGGTCCAGACGTCCTTGCGGAAGAAGGGGCGGGCGGGATCGACGCCAAAGACCTTGGGAAGGTTCTCGGGGATGGGGTCGATCAGGGGGGCACCTTGGTCGGTGGTGATCTGCGCGGCCCAGGATTTCTGGACGCCTTCGAGAAGGAACGACTCGGCCCGCAGGTGACCGATGAGCTCGGCGTTGGTCAGACGTTCGCCGGGGAGTCCGCCGCAGAGTGGGCAGATGCGCCACGAGGGTGGGTTGGTCTGGGGGCGGCGCTGGATTCGTTCGTTGCTGCAGTCTGGGCAGGGCCATCGCGCGGCCTCGCGGGCAAGGCCGGCTGCACCGGTGGAGACGCCGAGCTGGGCGAGGAGTCGGTCGATTGTCTCCATCGCGGCGGCGATCT
This sequence comes from Phycisphaeraceae bacterium, assembly GCA_040374335.1. Classification (GTDB taxonomy): domain Bacteria; phylum Planctomycetota; class Phycisphaerae; order Phycisphaerales; family UBA1924; genus JBEIUO01. The sequence continues at coordinate 6,373 of JBEIUO010000118.1, read as the reverse complement.
CGGGCTTGGCGAGCAACTGGCGGGCGAGTCCGCCGTCACCGCTGCGGATGTAGCCGAGCACAAGCGAGACGCGGTATGCCAGCGATTCGGAGCTGCCGCCGGAGGATGGGCGTGTAGAGGCGGGAGGAGATGCGTCGGGCGAGAGTCTCGCACCTAGAGCGCGAAGCCAGGCCGCGTAGCGGGAGTTCCCGGGAACGGAAGCAAGGCCCTTGCAGGCGCTGGCGGCGAGTCGGCGGTCGCCGCCGTCGTTGAGGTCGATCGCGAACGCGAGGGTGTAGAGCTCAACGACGAGTCGCCTCGCCTCGGCGGTGGCCGACGAGTCGGCGATTTCTTCGGCGAGTTCGAGATACTCGCGAGGACGCTCTGGGCTCAGGGCTTCGAGTCGCGAACGGTACTGCTCGCGTGGATTGGGCGCGACGGTCTGGGCGATCGCGACGGGTACGAACCAGCATGCGATGGCAAGTACGAGAAGCCGGTGGATCATGGGGTGGACTCCACGGTCACGGGCTGTTCGGTTGCGACACCGACCCGAACGATCCAGAGTTCCAGGGACGCCCGCTCGGCGGCGGCGACCTGTTCGATGATGTGCGTCGCGCGGTGCCGTTCTTCGGCGAGGTTGGTCAGGATCTTGGTAACGCTGTCGCTGCGTGTGGGATCCTCGGCGACGGTAATGAACGCGAGGAGTTCGAGGCACGCGAGTTGTTCAACGTTGAACTGCTGAACGGCGCCCTGAGCGAGGATCTCCCGCTGGCGTCGGGCGAGGGAGATCTGGGGCAGCGACTGGGGCTCGCGTCCGGTTGGAACAAGACGATCGGCCTCGCGTTCGAGCATCGAACGGAGTCCACGTGCCGCGAAGAGGGGATCACGGCCGGGCGCGGCGGCGGGCGTAGCACTTGGATCCTGCGTCGGAGGAGCTTCGGGCTCCGCGGACTCCGGAGATTCGCGGGTATAGGCGTCGGCCAGCAACTTCGCGAGGGCGTCGAGCACAGAAAGTCCGGACTCGCCGGCCATGAGTTGGAGAAGGCGACCGACAAGTGCCCGACGAACCTCGAACCGCCAGGTGGGGTCGCGAGGGCCGGGGAGCGGTTGAAGCACGACGTGCTCGATCAACTGCGTGTTCGGGATGCTGGGGATGATCTTCGGTTGCACGCGCAGCAGCGCGTTCACCATCAGCGGATCCGAGGCGTTGTTGCGAACGATCGACTGCGCGGCCTTGCGAACCTCATCGGGGGATCCGCGGACTGCGGCCTCTGCGATCACGGATGCGGTCAGGGCGTCAATGTTGCCTGCGAACTCGGTGAGTAGCCGGATCTTCTCGGGCAAGTTCCCGGAGCGTTCCTCGATCAGGTACTGCACGGCCCACGGGTTGCCGCCGGTGACGTCGATGACGGTGAGCTTTGCGGCATTCGGATCGGCATCGACGCGGACCCGCTCCATGAGCAGCGGATCAATGGCCGCGATGTCGTCGGGGAACTTCGGGAGGGCGCCGGAGAGGATGTCTGCCGCGGCTTTGCAGAGTCTGGCGTCGAGGACGGCGGAGAGCATCCGAGCGGGCAGGGCAGCCTCGACGGGTTCGCTGATGCGTTTACGAGCGGCGTCGGACCACCGGACCATTTCGCTATACCTTCCGTGCCCTGCGGGGAGGAGCTCCCACGCGGCGGCGTATCGGTCGCGAAGCTCTGAGCGACCACCGGGGCCGGAGGTGGCGGAGAGCACCATGGTTGGATCGACGCCCTCGGCGGAGGACCGCGTGGCGAGTGCGGAGGTCACTGCCTGAAGGTCGCCTGATGTGACGCCGTCGGTCTGAAACCAACGCATGAGCAGGGTTCTGGCGGGGCTGTCCTTTCGCCAACTCAGTGCGGTTACGAGCTTCGCAACGAGTTCGTACACGTCGCGTTCTTGCGTCGGTTCAATGCCTTGGAGCAGGACCGCTTCGAGGGCGAGGCCGACTGTGCGTTCGTACGCGGGGCTCTCCTTGCCGTAGGCTGTTTCGACAGCGCGCAGCCAGGCCGTCCACGAATCGTTCATGGCGGAGGCGTTGGGGAACGGAGAACGAGTGGGGATAAGGGAGGTCGGGGCGGCGAGAAGCCCGGAGGCGAGCCCCTCGCGGAACGTGGGTTCGCGCGGGACAAGACCGCCGCTCAGCACAGCCCCGAGTCGCTCCTGGATCTCGCGTTGCACCGCCCCGGGCAGGTCGCGTTCGCGGCCCGCGCGTGTGGCCATACCGCAGGACCAGACGAACGCGAGCACGCCGTCTTGCGTGGGGAAGGAACCCGCTTCGGCGTGCACGCCATCGAGACCTCGCAGAACGGCTTTCGCGGCACGGTCGACGAGCGCGGGATCGGACCCGACAGCGTAGAGGAAGTCGATGACGGAGTTGCTGGAGGCCAAGACTCCATCGGAGCTCGCTTCGACCCATCGCTTCGACATTTCGTCCACTGCGTTCTCGAAACTCGCGGTCGCTTCGGCGGGGTCGATGCGGGCATTCGCGACGCAGGCGTCGAGGGTCCTGGCGATGTCGGCCCACTCCCGGACGCGGTTCGCGGCGGCGCGGTCGCCGGCGGATCGAGTGTCGGTCGGGCCATCGGGCGATGATGGACGGCCCTGCGGCGCGGGGGCGGGGGCGACAGCAGAGTCCGTGTGTTCAGCGATCACGGGCCCGCGCGAGTCGGTGGCCGGACGCTCGTCTCGCACCAGCGGAACGGGAGAGACCGGCTCGGGCCTGAGGGCCCAGAAGAGCACGATCGTACCGATGCCGAGGAAGGCAACGACAGTTGCACCGACGATCAGCACAAGCTTCAGGAGATGAGAAGAGGGATCAATCTCCTCCGTCGCGGGCGTGTGTGCGGCAGTAGCTTCGCTGCTGGTGAACGACTCGGGCGCCGCGATGCGGGGCGGCGTCGGTTGAAGCACGGGCCTGGCCGCGGGTCGCACGGGCAAGGGTTGCGGCATTGGGGATGCCGGGGATGCCGGCACCGCTTGACCGGTTGCCATCGCGACCAGCCGCTGCGGCGTTGTTCCGCGTGCGTTCGCGAGCAAGGTGAGTCGGGCGAAGGCCAGGTTGTCCAACCCGCTTGCCGACGCGAGCATCGCCCGGACCTCCATGAGGTCGGACTCGCCGCCGAGCGAAACGGGCACCGAAGCTGGGGCTGGCTCTAATGTCGCGGATGAGAGCAGATCCTGGGCTGCGCGATGGAGCAGGTCGCGTGCGGCGTCGGCGGCGACTGTCGCGGACTCGGGGCGTGCGGCGATCACCGCGAGACGAGCCCGCAGCGCGCCGAGGACAGCTTCCTCATCGATGGGTCCGGGTGCCAGATCAAGGATCGCCGTGGGTGGTGCGGTGGATGGCACGCCGAAGAAAACGAAGAGCGGATCGACTGGGGTGGTCACTTGCCACCCCCGGGGGTGGCGGGGTTCGGCATCGCCTTGATGGTGCGCTCGATTTCCTCGAGGGCGGGGCGCCAACGTTCGGGGCCGAGATCCGGGTGCAGCACTCGGTGCTGCTGGATCGCGGCGACGGCCTCGGCGGGTTTGAGCTCGATCAGGAGTTTCAGCGACTCGCAGCGGGCCTCGAACCAAGGGTCGGTTGTGTCATCGACACCGGAGAGGATTTCCTCCCAGAGTGCGAGCGCCTCGGCCTTTGCGCCTTTCGAGTCGCTGACGAACGCGAGTCGGCGGATCGAGGCTGCGGTCCGGGTGACGCGGCAGAGATCGGTGTCGAGCGAGTACACAAGGTCCCGCATTCCGGGGGTGCCCTCGGCACGCCAGAGGGTGAACGCGGCATCGTCGGTACGGCTCATCACGCTGGCGTAAGAGGAAGCGGCATTCGCGCCCGCGCGGGCGATGATCGTTTGCCCGCTCTGCACGACAAGCTTGGCGGCGGCGAGGTCTTGCGGCGAGTTGCGGAAACGCTCGGCGGCCCGGGAGAAGCGGATGGTGTCGCAGGCGGCCGCGAACTTGGCGGCGTATGGGACTGCGGGCGAGGACGCGAGAATACGGCGGTAGCACGCGTCGGCGGCGCCTTCATCGGCGCGAGCGCGCGCGATCTGGAAGCGGTAGTAGTTGAGTTCCGGGGCAAGGCCCGCGAGGTCCACGGCGTGGTGGTTGGCAGTGGTCTCGATCAGGGAGAGCATGGCCTCGGCGCGGGTGGGGTCGGGGCTTGACATCTGGAGGAGAACGTCGGCGACCTGCCGGGCGCGGACGGTCATGCGTTCGGACGCGTCGCGAGCGGCGTCATCGACGGCACCGACGGCGATGGTGTGGTAGAGCTTGACGACTTCCTCACCGACTTCTGCGACGCGGAGGGCGGCAAAGTCGCGATCGGCGCCTGTGGAAGACGTGAACTTCGCGTACAGGAAGGAGACCGCCTCGCTCCGCGCCGTCAGGTACAGGGGGGATTCGGGCGCGATCTCCATCAACGCCTTGATCGCTTCGTCGCCCGAGATGAGACTGGACTTGATGAGGCGGGGCAGGAGCGCAACGGCGCGTTCGGATCCGGGGTACTGCTTGACGAGCAACGCGGCGAGGTTGTTGCAACGATCGCTCAGCGAAACACGCCCGGCGAGAACAGCTCGATCGAGCGAGACAATGGCGTACCAGAGCGCTTCGCGGCGGTCTTCCGCGGTGGCGCACTCGGCGGACGCCTTCTCGAGCCGGTCCGCCGCGTCCTCGAAGTCTCCCGCGTAGAACAGTGCGAGTCCGTGCCGGATCTTGCCCCGCGAAGCCTCCTCGGGAAAGCTCCCGCCGTCCGGGCTGGCGATGGCTTGGGCGAACAGTGAAGCGGCCTCCCGGAACTGCCCGACAACGTCGGGAAGGGTGGCGGGTTCGCGGGGATTCTGGCTCGACGCGGTGTGCGCGGCCTGGGCCTTCTCGTAGGCGTCCAGCCCGCGGAGGTACATGGCGATGAACCCGCTCTCGGCGATCGGCGCGGTACCGAATCGCCGGAAGAGGTCGTTGACGTGGGAGACTTCGCCCATCGCGACAAGGTCGGCGAGCGCGATCTGCGCGAGGTCGGCGGTCAGCTTGGCCGTTCTGGGGAGCACGGCCGGTTGCGAGCCGGCGTCGAGCGCGAGCACGGCGAGCAGGCGAGCCTCACCCTTGCTCAGCCGGCGCTCCTGGGCTCCGTCGCGGGTTCGGTACATACGGACCGCCACCGCAAGATCGGCCCATCGCTTGTTCTCGGCGAGGATGATCAGACGCCTTCTGAAGAGCTGCTCGGCAACCTCCGGGGTAACTTCGTCCGCCTGCTCGACGGCGTCGAGCCATCGCTGAGCCTCCACATCGCGGCCGAGCATCGAAGCGCAGAGCGCACAGCCGATCGCGCTCCGCGCGTAGTGCGGAAACCGGAGGTACGACTTGGTCATCCGCTCGACCGCCGCCGAGTGCCCGGGCACGGCACCGAGGATGACGCCGAACGCTTCCATGGCACGGGCGGCGTGCTTGGGGTCCTGTTCGAGGTAGGCGAGGTAGTACAGCGACCAGCCCGCGTAGTACGCGGCGCGGGAACGAAGGGCCTTGGCGTCCTCGAGCTTCGCGCGGATTTCGTCGGGATCGACGTTCCCGGGAGAGTCGAGGCGGCGGGTCCACCGGTCGACCTCGGAGGTCAGGCGTCGGCTCAGCACATCGAACTGCGGGGCAACAGCGCGGAGCACGCGGAGTGTTTCTTCGTCCTGTTCTTGCGTTGTGAGCAGGAGCCGCTTGCTCTCCGCCTCGTTCTCCACGGTCAGGTAGAGATTTCGAGCGAGCTCGATGCGCAGCGAGAACGACTCGACCTCCGGGACGCTCTCGATGAGCACCTTGCACTGGGCCTCAACATCGCGACTCTGCTGAGGCGTGCGTGCGGCCTCAAGGAGCCGCCCGTACACGATCGCGAGCGATTCGGCGACCATCTGGCGTTCGGCGCCCTGCGCCCGGCGGAGCTGTTCGCGAAGCCGCGCGGCGAGCACGGTGTCGAGACCACGATCCGCGAGGTAGGCGTCGGTCTGTCCGGCGGCCGTGGATGGGACGGGCTCAGACTCCGGCTGCGCGAAGGCAACCCCCGCACCGAACACAGCGGCGGCGGCGAGCAGGAGGATGCTGAGGGGTTCATTCGCTCGCGGGCACATAGCTCACCTTGATGAACCCGGCGTCCTTGCAGGCCTGCAGCGCCGATGCCGCGGCTTCGACGGAGCATTCGGGAGAAACGCGAACGATGACACCGTTGTCTTTCGGGAGTTGGGAGAGGATCTGCGCGAGCGAGTCGCGTGTTTTGGCGACACGGTCGCCGATCCGGAACCGAAAGCCGTCGGGCGAGGGTTCAACCGAGACGATCTGCGGCCGGAGCGAACTGCCACCGGCACTGCCACCCTCTTTCGAATCGGCCTTGAGCGTCGCG
>JBEIUO010000132.1:0-6580 GCA_040374335.1 Phycisphaeraceae bacterium | reverse complement strand
GTCGCCGCCCGGCGTGGCGTTCGTGATGTCGCCGAACGCCTGGCCGTTGGTCTGGATGATCTGGTAGACGTCGACCTCGACAGATCCCTGGATCTGGATGTTCGAGGTCGCGTCGCCGCCCAGCAGCGTGATGCGGCCGATGCCCACCACACCCGCGCCAGCGGGGTTGCTCGCCGCGATCGTCAGCGTCGCGCCCAGGGCCGTGCCGTCGGGCGCGGCGAGGTTCACGTCGATGCCCGCGATCACCACACCCTGCGAACCGTCGATGGGGATCACGCGGACGACGTTGGTCGCCGCGTTCGTCACGCCCGTGAGCGTGATCGTGATGCGGGAACCGCCGTCGTCGGTCAGTTCGAGGGCTTCGCCGTTGCGGAGCTGGAAGAAGACGTTGCGGTTCTCGTCGGCGAGGTCAAACCGCGGGACGTCGGCGAAGCGGATATCCGAGCCCAGGCCCGTGGTGATATCCGTCTGCTGACCGCGGTACATGCCGAAGCGGCCGTCGCCCGGGCGATCGCCGTAGTACTTGTCCTGGCTGACGAGGAAGCCGGCCACGATCGAGCCGGGGCTGGTGTTGAGGGTCAGCGCACCGTTGACCATGTGGCTGCCGAGGCGGACCATACCAATGTTGCCGCTGCCGCCAGCGGTGCCGGTGACGATCTGCACATGGTTGGGCTGCGCGGCAATCCTGGCACGCGGATCGTCCGCGTCCCGATCCATGCCGACGCCGCCGGAGATGCGGATGTCGCCCACGCTGCCGCCGACGCGGAGCTGGAAGAAGTTCACGTCGCCCTGGTTGGCCGAGCCACCGACCGTCTGCGACTGGCCGGTGTACATGTTGCCCATGTTCCCGCCGACCGTCACGCGGATCGGGTTCTGGGCGCCGCCGTCAACGCCAACGTCCGAGCCCGTCACAATACCGAAGAGCGAGCCGGAGATCGTGTACGTACCGCCGGAGAACGCCATGAAGTCGTCGGCGCCCAGGTCGGTGTTCGCCAACGCGGTCGGGTCGATCTCGCCGGCGCCGCCCTGAAGCAGCGACACGCCGATGCGCATCATGCCCATGTCGCCAGACAGCACCGTCACCGATGTGTCCGCGTTGTTCTGGAGGTCGGTGAAGCCCGAGCTGCCGCCGGTGCGGTAGTCGCCGAACACCGTCGCCGCCATGCCGACCACGACCGCGGTGTACGGGTTCGCGCCCGTGCCGGTGTCGTTGCCCTGCCGGTCCGTGAACACGATGTAGTACACGCCGTCGGTCGACGGGGTCCACCGCAGCTCGTTCACCTGGAACTGACCATCGCCAAAGGGCTGGTCCGTCGCCGCGAGCGTGCGACCGTTCTGGTCGACGATCCGCGTGTAGGGAGCGCTCTCGCGTCCCGCGACTCCCGTCGCCTGGATGACGATCGTCTGGCCCGCGCGGCCGGCGAACGCGTAGGCGTCCGCCGTGTCCTCGCCGTTGATCGCATCAACGCCCGAGAGCTCGCCCGAGATCCGCACGCCCGTCGTCGACACCGAGAGGAACTCGGCGGAGGTGAGGCTGTCGTTGCGGTAGCTGCCACCGCCCCAGAGCATCGGCGAATCCTGGCGCACCTGGTCCGTCGCCTGACGGCCGATGAAGTTCGTGCCGTTGGTGAGTCGCCCGATGTAAGCGTCGAGCGTCTGGTTCGTGACGCCGAAGATCACTTCCTTCTCGTAGTAATGGAACGAGTCACGCGCCGGACGGTCCGCCGGCGAGTCGAGGTCGCCCACCACCGTCACGTCGATCAGGTTCCGTCCGCCCACCAGCATCGCGCCAAGCGTGCGGCCGACCACCAGCTGCGACTCGGTCTTCACCACCGCCGGGATACCCAGCGTCGTGTCGCCGATCTCCGAGTACATGCCCGCGTCCACGCCGAACATCGCCGTGCCCAGGTCGCCCGCCACCGACACCGAACCCACCATGTACGCGACGTTCAGCTCGTTCACGAAGCCCGCGAACCGGCTGCTGCCGTGCATGATCGCGTGCAGCGTCACGCGGCCGATGTTGCCGCTGTCGACGAAGATGCCCTGGTCCGGACGCGAGAAGCCCGTCGTGATCGAGTTCGGCCCCGCCAACCCGAAGGGGTCGCCCCCGTTGCGGAGGAACGGCGAACCGATGATCACCGACCCGCCGACCGGGGGCAACCCGCCGATCAGCAACTGGTCGTTGTCCTGCTCCCACGTGTACCCGAAACCGGCCTCCTCGAAATCGTCGTGCGAACCCGCAAGGTCCGCGATGGGGATGAAGTGGTGGATCCCGTCGGAGGACTCAGCGCCATCCGGGACGTCCTCGGCCACCTCAAGCGTGCCGCCGTACAGCGAAATAGCCGTACGCGAGTCGTTCCCCGTCACCGTGATCGAGCCGATGCCCTGGTTGAAGTCCGGGATGCCGTCGTCGTTCAGATCGATCAGCGGGACCGCGATCGTCGCGTCATCCACGACGCCCACAGCCAGCGTCTGCCTCATGTCCCGACCAAGAAGATCCCTCACCACCACGCTCGCGCCAACGGGGCCCGTCAGCTGCAGGTGCGCACCGAACAACGTGCTCTGCACCAGCTCGGTGAACCGACCCGCGAACGGCGTGATCGCCGCGTCATCAAGCTCGAAGCTCGGAATATCACCCTGCGCCGGGGCCGTGCGGCGAATCTCAACCGACTGCACGCCCCGCAGGCCATCCGTCACCACCAGCGTGTCAACGCCGACCGCCGAGTTCCCCTGGAACAGCGCCTGCAGCGCCGCGCCCGTAAACGTCTGCTGCTCGCCCGTGCCGAACACCACCGTCACCGCGAACTGCGACGGAATCACGCCGGTGTTGTCGCCCGGACGCGTCCGGTCCGCAGCCATGTTGATCGCGAAGGTGTTCACCGACACGAGCGGCGCGTTCACGTCATCCTCGGTCGAAACAAACGAGAACCGCACGAACTCGCCCACGCCCGGGTTCACCCGGATCCACCGCTGGTCGTTGTCCGGTGCCTGACCCACAACCTGCAGGTCGGTAAACGGAACAACGTTGCTCTCCACCCGCAGCAGCGAGCCACCGATCACGACAGGTGCACCCGTCACCAGGTTGCCCAGCCCCTGCTCGTTGAAGTTCACCTGCTCGACCTGCGGATCCTGATCCTGCGGATCGAGGTTCGTCCCAAGGTACGGGATCGCGTAACCGAAGTACGCGTCAACCGTTCCCAGCCCCGTCTGCGGATCAACGTCCTGCGCCGTCACCGTCAGGGCAAACATCAACCGACGCTCTTCCAGCTGCTCAAGGCCCCCCGCCGGCGGACGCGCCGTCAGCCCCGCCGCCCGCGCAAGCCGCGCCGTGATCGACCGGGCCGCCCCGCTCAGGTACGCGCCCAACGACTTCATCCCGCGGCTCTTCGTCATTTCACGAACCATGGCAGCTCCTACATCAACTCAACACCACTCGCGCCCTTCGGCGACGCGTCATTCACAATCCACACGCCCCGCCGCCCCCACGGACGACGAAGCCCCCTGCCAGCACTCCGCTGGCGTCCGACCACGGCGCATTGTCATCGCCGCGAGCCTTCCGCCCGCACCCGACCCGGACCCGCCGTCGCCGAACGCTCTTCGCGCACGGCTCCCTGACGACCCGGTTCGCCGACCCAAAGCCTACCGACCTTCCGCCCGTTCCTCAACCCGTCCACAGTTTCTGCTCCAAGGGTTTTCCACGGACACTCCGGGCCCCGGCCGCCCACAACCGAGTTCTCGGGCCTCCTTCCCACACGGCCCGACTCCCGGCCTGTTCGTTACGCCCCGAAATTGCACGGAGTTGCGACTGCCTTTCTGGCACCCGCACCTTTCCGACCCCCGTCCTCAGAATCCACCTGTCCTGACGTCACAGGATCCGCTTGGCCCTCGGGTAACTCCCCAGAATTGCCAGCTCCCGGCAGTGGGCCTTCGCGTCCGCCAGCGCCCGGCCCATCCCCTCATCCTCCCGGTGCCCCTGGGCGTCCACGAAGAACGTGTACGTCCAGTTCCGCTTGCCGCTGGGCCGCTTCTCGATGTGGGTCAGGTTGATCGAGTGCCGCTCGAACGCCTGCAGCACTTGCACCAGAGCACCGGGCTTGTCCGCCGTCGCGAACATCACGCTCGTCTTGTCGTCCCCGCTCCGCATCGCCATCTGCCTCGAAATCACGAAAAACCGTGTGATGTTGTCCGGATTGTCCTCGATGTTCGCGCACAGCACGTTCAGCCCGTAGATCTGCCCCGCCAACTCCGAGCCGATCGCCGCGACGTCCGGGGCCCGCCCCATCCGCATCGCCTTCTGACTCTCCTCCGACACCATCTCCGCCGCCCGGCTGCTGCTCGCCGTCCCGACCAACTCCGCCTCCGGGAACTGCCTTGCCAGCCACACGCGGCACTGAGAGAACACCTCGGGCTTCGAGTAGATCTTCCGGATCAGCCCCGGCTCCGTGTTCCCCAAGAGCGCGTGGTGCACCGCCAACTGCACCTCTGCGCAGATGTTCACTTCCCCACGCCCCCGGTGCGTGTGGCCGTCCCGGAACGCGTCCAGCGTCTCCGCAATCCCGCCGCCCGTCGAGTTCTCGATCGGCACCAGCCCATAGTTCACGTGCCCCCGCTGCACCTCCGTGAACACCCCCGGAATGTCCCGCAGATCCTCGAACTGGACCGACGAGCCGAACTGCTTCACCGCCGCGGCGTGCGAGTGGGACCCGGGGGGGCCGAGGAATCCGATCTTCATGGGCTGCTGGAGCGTGAAGCTGCCGGACATCAACTCCCGGTAGATCGCCTCCAGAGTCCGCTCGGGGAGCGGCCCCTTGCTCTGCCGAATCGCCCGCTCCAATACCTCCGCCTCCCGGTGTGGGGTGTAGACCGGCAGCCCCGCCGAGCGTTTGGCCTTACCGACCTCCACCACCAGCGACGCGCGGTCGTTCAGAATCCGCACCAGCGCCTCATCGAGCGCGTTGATCTTCGTCCGAAGCTCAAAGAGGGCCGCTCCGGCCGCCGCGGCGACCGCTGGCGTTGCCTTTGTGGGCTTGGGAGCGGGCTTGGACTTCGACTTCGTAGGTTTCTTGGCCATGGCGGGTGATTATCGGCACGTGGGACGCCCACCGAAAGCTCCTTCCCTACTTCCCGAACAACCCGCAGGGGGAAGAACCAGCCCGGAGGACGCCCGATGCCGACCGCCAACCTCGCCTGCACCACCGACTTCCCCGCGCAGTTCGCCGAACTCGTGAACGGCATCGGCCCGCGTGGCGCGATGGCGGCTGTCCTCGTCGGCGGGGTCATCACCCTTATCGCTGGCGGGAAGCTCATCAAGCCGCTCGTGGTCGTCTCAGGTCTGTTCGTGGGCGGGGCACTCGGAGTCCGGGTGATCGGCCCTGAACTGCTCGAGCGCTGGTTCGACGGCCCGCCCGAGCTGATCGGGGCCCTCGGCGGCGCTGCAGGGGGGCTGGTTCTCTCGCTGATGCTGTTCCGGTTGATCGCCGCGATGGCCGGTGGGGCGACGCTCGGCGGGGTCGCCTTGCTGGGCAGCCTCGCGTACCTCGGCGTGACGGGTGCCCAGTTGCCCAACGCCTTGCAGGCAACCGACGTCATCGCCTCCGCCCCACTGCTCTCCGAAGAAGCCATCGCCTACCAGTCCGCCGCCGACGAGGCCTTCCGGGCGCTGGTTGAGAACCGTGACCCGCCCGCCGCGGGGCGTGCGCTCGCTTCGGTGGATCCCGAGCCGGCCCGCCGCACGGTGGAGCACGTCCAGACGCACGCGACCGCGCTGTGGGAGGGCCTCCCCGACCGGACCCGCGCTGTGATCGGCATCACGACGTTCTTCGGGGCTGTCGGCGGCGTACTGCTGGGCCTCATCGGCCCTCGCTCGGCTTCGGCCACCGTGACCGCCTTCGCCGGCGGTGCGGCGACGATCATCGCCGGTGCCTCGCTGGCGAACTCCTACGGCTGGATGCACCACCAGCTCGGCGACTTCAGCCCCGCGGCCTTGATGGGCACGTGGCTCGCTGTTGCGGGTGCCGGCCTGTGGGTGCAGTCGACCAGCGCGAGCCGCGAGCAGGAGCGGCAGCACGAGACCGAGCGTGCCAAGCAAATCGCCGCGGCGGCTGCCGCGGCGAAGGTTGCTGGACAGGCCCGCAAGGCCTGATGAGGTTGGCGGGCTCGATCAGCGGACGAGGACGGAGGCGTCGGCGGTCTGGCTGGTCGCGGGCTTGGTGACTTCGGCCTTGGCATCGCCGGGGTGGTAGTCGCCGGCCTTGCCGCTGTGGGCCATGAGCGTGTTGCCAAGAACCGACAACAGGATGACGGCGACGGCGGAGAGCACGCCACCGATCACGCGTGAGCGGAGCGGGGTGACGAACGAGGGCTCGGCGGTGGTGTCGGCGGGCTCGAGGAAGGGTGCGAAGGCGAGCTTGAGGTAGTAGAACGCCGCGATGGCGGAGTTGAGGCCGAGCACGACGACGAGCGGGATCTCGCCGGCGGAGATGGCGCTGGTGAAGAGCGGGATCTTGCCGAAGAACCCGAGCAGGGGCGGGAGGCCCAGGAGGCTGAGGGCACAGATGGTCATCGTCCAACCGAGCGCGGG
>JBEIUO010000046.1:0-9471 GCA_040374335.1 Phycisphaeraceae bacterium | reverse complement strand
GGTACGTGTACTACGTCGGAGCGGTGACGCCGCAGACGGCGACGAAGCCGCACATTCGGACCCCTCGGCTCAAGATGAAGTTCTCGAGCGAGGGCATCGTGGTCGCGGTGCCGCCGTCGTCGGGTTCGACTTGCAACGAGTTCCTGTGCTACCTGGGGGACGAGGGGAGCGGGATGGACGTGGAGATCGATGCCGCGGCATCTTCGACGGGTGTGGCGCAGATTCAGAAGGCAACGTCGCTGCGGTACTACGTGCGGGTGGTGACGGATTCGGCGGGGAAGCTGTACTTTGCGAACAGCACGGCGCTGCCGATCCCCACGAGCACGAGCGATCCGATCAAGCAGTACTACGACCAGGTGACGGGCTACGCGCAGTCAGCGGGGATCGACGTTTGAGGCGTTGGTGTCGATGAAGACATCGATGGCTTGCCCAGGGTAGAGCGGCAGATCGGGGGCGGTGACGACTTCGAGCACGACCTCGATGACGCGGGTATCGACGCGCTCGGTGTTTGCGCCGGAGAGGTCGCGCTTGCCCTGCGCGTAGGGTTCAACGCGGAGGAGGCGGAGCGGGAACTCGCGGATGACCGAGCCGCGGGTGCGGCCGAGGGCCGCGAGGCGAGTGGGTTCTTTGCCCAGGAGGAGGATGTCTTCCTCGTCGATCTGTGCTCGGACGGCGAGCGAGGCGAGGTCGCCGATGATGAGGAGTGGCGTGGCGGGCGCGTTGGTGGCGTACTCGCCGGATTCGATGGTGCGACGGAGGACCATGCCGTCGCGCGGGGATCGCACGGTGAGGCGTTCGATGAGGGTCTCGAGGGAGCGGACCTCGGCGCGGCGTTGTTCGAGGGTGGCCTGGGCGAGCGCGAGGTCGGGCTGCCAGCCGCCGGCCTTGAGGCGTGCGAGGTCGGCCTGGGCCTTGGCGAGCGAGGCGCGGGAGGCTTCCATCAGGGCGCGACGGCCGGCGACATCGCGCTCCGTAGCGGCGCCGCGGGCGAAGGCCTCTTCGTTGATGCGGAGTTGGATCTCGCGTTCGGTGAGTTCGGCGGCGGCGGAGGCGACGAGTGCGTCCAGCGCGGGGATATCTTCGGCGCGGGGGAGCGCGTGCCAGCGTGCGATCTCGGCCTCGGCAAAGGGCACGGCGGCGCGGGCGAGCTCGAGTTCGGCGGCGAGCTTGCGGGAGTCGAGCGTCATGAGCGGGTCGCCCTTGCGGACGCTCTGGCCGACTTCGACGAGGACGCTTGTCACCAGGCCGGACTCGGGCGTGCTGACGGCGACGGTGCGCGAGGAGGGCTCGATGATCCCGAGGGAGGCGATGCCCCGTGCGTACGGGTTGATGCTCGGCTGGCGGGCGAGGGGAACATCCGGGGGCTGCACGCGGCTGGCGGCGACGGCGACCGCGCCGATGGCGAGGCCGCAGACACTGAGGACGATGGTGATCCACTTGGTCATGGGATGGGCTCAGGAGGAGAAGACGACGCCGGGTTGAACGGTGAGGACGCGCCGGATGCTCAGCAGGCTGCCGAGGAGGATGGTGAGCAGCGTTGCGCCGAAGCTGCCGATCATGAGTTGCCAGGGGGTAGAAGGCGGCGAGTTCGCTTTGGATTTTGGAGGCGGCGATGGTGAACGCGCCGGCGAGTCCCACGCCGATGCCGTACCCGACGACACCGACGCAAAGGGCCTGGGTGCACACGACGGCGATGAGCGTGGAGGAGCGTGCGCCCATGGCCTTGAGGACGGCAAAGTGGCGGATGTTCTCGACGGTGAACTGGTAGAAGACCGAGGCCGAGAGGAGCAGGCCGACGACAAAGCCGAGGGCGATGGTAATGCCGAAGTTGACGCCGATGCCGGTCGCGACGATGACGAAGGACTTGCTGCGGGTGCGGAACTCGTCGTGGCGGAGGGCGATCACGTCACCGAGGGCGTTGATCTCAGACTGCACCACGCCGATGTCGGCGTCGTCGCGGACCTTGACGAGGACGTAGCTGATCCGCTCGCGGCCGGTGGGGGTGAAGGCGACGGCGTTCTCGAAGGTCGAGTAGATGATCGCGTTGGACTCAAAGCCGAGCTTGGCCTTGCAGAACCCGACGATCACCGCGCGGCGGTCGTTGATCTTGAGCACATCGCCGAGGTTCACGCCGCCGAGCTTCGCGCGGGAGGTCTGTTCGACGATGATCGCGTCGGGGAGGCGGAGGTCCTCGATTCGACCCTCGATCATCTCAGGCGGGCGGCCGACGAGGGTTGAGCGAGGGATCCCGATGATCTGGCAGCGTTTGAAGGTGTTGTCCTTGAGCTCGCAGATGGCCCAGTTGTTGAAGAGCGGCTCGGCCCAGCGCACGCCGGCGACGCTGCGGACGCGGTCGAGCTTTCGGTCCGGGAGCGCGCGGTACTCGGCGACCCACTGCGTGGACGGATCGGTGACCCAGAGGTCGGGCTGGTGGATGTTCTGCAGGATGCCGGTGGCCTGGTTCAGCAGCCCGAGAAAGATCGCGCCCTGTTGGTTGATGAGAAGCGTGGCGAATGCGAGGCTCAGCACGAGCGTGATGTACTTCGTGCGGTCGCCGAACAGCATCTGCAGACCGAGTCTCAGCATTCGTGTTTACTTGTCGTCGTCGTCGTCGAAGTAGTCCGCGGCATCGTCGCTGAACAGATCGATCTCGACGGGCGTGGAGTGTTCGTCGTCCAGGAGTTCCTCGCCGGGCTCGGTCTTGGGGCCGTGCTTGGGGGCGTTGGCCCTGCCGCGGGCGATGTTGCGCGGGCCGCGGTCGGCGAGTGCGCCCTCGGGGACGTGGAGGTCGTCCTCGCGCTGGCGGCGGGCCCGGATGACGATGCGGATGGGGACTTCGGTGAAGGGGAGTTCCTCGCGGAAGCGGTTCATGAGGAACCGGAGGTAGTTGGGGGTGAAGAGGATGGGCTTGTTGACGACGAGGGTGATGGTGGGCGGGGAGATGCCGGTCTGGGCGACGTAGTAGACCTTGGCCTGCGTGCCGACCTGGTCGGTGGGGCCGCGGGTCTCGATGATCTTGCGGATCATGCGGTTGAGCTTGCCGGTGGTGACGCGGGAGGTCGCCTGTTCCTTGAGCTCGAAGGCGAGCTGGATGGTTTCCTTCAGGTTGCGACCGGACTGGCCTTCGACGAAGGCGATGGGCGCGAAGGAGAGGCCCTTGAGCTCGGCGCGGATGTACTCTTCAAAGCGGCCGGGTGTGACGGGGCGGCCGCGGTCGTCGGCGCGACCCTCGACGGCGTCCCACTTGTTCACGACGATGACGACGGGCTTGAAGGAGCGGGCGGCGAGCTGCGCGAGGTGCTCGTCGACCTGGCTGATTTTCTCGGAGGCATCGAGCAGGAGGAAGAGCACGTCGGCGCGGTCGACGGAGCGCTGCACGCGGTCGAACGCGAAGTGCTCGATCATGTTCTGGAACGAACGCTTGCGGCGGAGGCCGGCGGTGTCAATCGCGACGAGCGACTTGCCGTCGAACTCGAAGCGGACGTCCACGGCGTCGCGGGTCGTACCCGCGATTTCGCTGACGATCATGCGGGGTTCGCCCGCGAGCGTGTTCACCAGCGTGCTCTTGCCCGAGTTGCGCTTGCCGACGATCGCGAGCATCATGTCGGCGACGGGTTCGGGCTCGGTCTCCGACACTTCGGGCAGCATCCCGTAGATGCGCTCCATGAACTCGCGGCGGAAGTAGTTGGTCTTTGCGGAGCAGGCCATCGGCTCGCCGAAGCCCAGGTTGCTCAGCTCGGAGATGTGAGCCTCCCAGCGCGGGCCGTCGGTCTTGGTGCCGACGATGATCACCGGGGCCGGGGTCTTGCCAGCCTCGGCCTTGCCCTCGCCCTTGCGCTTCTTGCCGCCGGGGCCGAGCTTGCGCTCGCGGAGCATCCGGGCGATCTCGCGGTCGATCGGCGTCACGCCCTGCTGGACGTCCACAGCGAACAGAATGATGTCGGCGTCCGAGACGGCGCGCGAGATCTGCGATTCGATGTCGTCGGTGAGGGTCGCGAGGTCCGCGCCCACTTCATCGAAGCGACCGCCCTCGGCCACGTACACGCCGAAGCCGCCGGTGTCGATGAACTCGACCGTCTTGGGCTTCTGCGTGCGGATGGGGGGCTGGATCTCGACGATGGCCGTCACGCGGTCGCGTGTGACGCCGGGGGTGGGGTCGACGATCGAGACCTTCTCCCCGGCGATCATGTTCATCAACGAGCTTTTGCCGGCATTAGGCCGGCCGACAATGGCGACGCGGGGAAGGGGCATGGTGGTCTATCGTAGGAGACCGCTTTCCCTGCCACTGTCCAACTCTTCACCGAACAAATGTCGTGATCCCCAGATTTCCTGTCATCATCGGACCCACCGCCGGCGGAAAGACCGCTTTGGCGGTCGAAGTCGCCCTTTCCCTGCGGGACCGGGGGATGCCCGCCGAGGTCGTCACGGCCGACGCTTACCAGATCTACCGGGGGATGGAGATCGGAACCGCCAAACCCACCCAGGACGAGCGCCGAGGCGTCCCCCATCACCTCGTCGACCTCGCCGACCCTGGGGACCGCTTCACCCTCGCCGACTGGCTCCACGCGGCCGAGGAGGCCATCGCCGGCCTCCGGGCCCGCGGCGTCGTTCCGATCGTGGTCGGCGGCACGCACCTGTACATCAAGGCCCTGCTGGAGGGCATGTTCGAGGGGCCCGGCGGCGACGACGCGCTCCGCGAGTCATTGGCGACGATGGAGCCCGCGGCACTCCGGGCGGAACTCGAGCGAGTTGATCCCGTTGCCGCGGCACGCCTGCATCCGAATGACCTGCGGCGGACGATCCGGGCGATCGAAGTCTACCGGTTGACGGGCAAGGCCATCAGCGAGCACCAGCAGCAGTGGGACCGAGCCGAGCGGGTGCGGACCGATTGCACCGTCATCGGACTCGACTGGCCGGCGGAGGCCTTGAACCCGCGGATCAACGCGCGGGTGCGGGACATGATGGCTCGGGGGCTGCTCGAGGAGACGCGCGGGCTGTTTGCGCGCGGCGCGTTGAAGGAGTTCACGCCGCCGGCGGTGAACCAAGCCCGCGAAGCGCTGGGGTACCGCCAGTTGCTGGACCACCTGGAGGGTCGGTGCTCGCTGGACGACGCGGTCGAGCGGATCAAGATCGAGACCCGGAGGTTTGGGAAGGCGCAGCGGACCTGGATCCGGCGGCTGCGGACGACCCCGGGGGCGATGTGGATCGACCCGACGGCCGAACCCGCGAGCGAGTGGTGCGCGCGGGTGATGCGGCATCTTCTTGGCTGATTCCCCGTACAGTCTTGCGATGTCGTCGTTTCGGCTGCCATCACGGGTGTCGCTGCGGGGTCTGTGGCGGCCGTTGCCGTGCGCGACGGCCCGCGAGCGGCGGCTGCGGACCACGATCCGGCTGGGGACGCTTGGGATCGTCCTTGTGGCGGGGGTGATGGTGCTCCTGCTCAAGGTGTTGCCCGGGCCGTATGCCAAGTACGCTGTTGGGCTCACGCCGCTGATCTGGCTAGGTGCGATGGCGGTCGCGGCGTGCGCCGTGAAGCTGAGCGAGGCCCACATGGACGGCAAGAAACTCGGCGCGGCGGCGGGGTGGAAGATCTGCCCCAACTGCGAGTACGACATGTCCGCGCAGGGTGAGAGCGGGAAGTGCCCGGAGTGCGGGGATCCGTTCGAGGCGGAGGAACTGCGGCGGATCTGGGCGGCGGTGTACGAGCGGCACGAGGAGAAGCCGGGCCAGTAGTCCGTCGCGCGGTTATTTCCGCAGAATGACCGTTCGTCGCAAGAGTAAAATCCAAATATATACCAAACCGTGCTTGACTCGCGGCGTAAAGGCCGCTTTCCTAGCCGACCCGGTGGGAAAACGCATCCTTGTGATACCGTCGGGCCGAGGTTGATCGCTCATGGCCAAGAAACCGGCAAAGTCAAAGAAGGCCGAGACCACGGAAGAGGGAGCGGAGCCCGCGAAGGCGGCCCGTGGGGGCGGCCGCGCCGGCAAGGGGGCCGGTCGTCGTCAGGCGACGACGGCGTACACCCCTGGCTCGGCGAAGGACCGGCACCTGGTGATCGTCGAGTCGCCGAGCAAGGCGAAGACGATCAACAAGTACCTGGGCCGGGAGTACCTCGTGCTCGCCAGCGTGGGGCATGTGCGGGACCTGCCGAGCAAGAACCCAAAGGGCATCAAGAACCCGGTGCCGGGTGTGGACCTTGAGCACGACTTCAAGCCGACGTACGAGATCTCCGACGGCAAGGACCGGGTGATCTCCGATCTGAAGCGGGCGGCGAAGGAGACCAAGGCGAGCGGGCACGAGATCTGGTTCGCAACGGACTTGGATCGCGAGGGCGAGGCGATTGCCTGGCACCTTGCGCAAGAGTTGAGCATCCCGAGCGCGCAGGCAAAGCGGGTGGTCTTCCCGGCGATCACGAAAGCGGAGATCGAGCGGGCGTTCAAGTCCCCGCACCCGATCAACGAAGACCGGGTGAACGCGCAGCAGGCGCGGCGAATCCTCGACCGCATTGTGGGGTACCAGGTTTCGCCGCTTCTGTGGAAGAAGGTCGCCCGAGGGCTCTCCGCGGGTCGCGTGCAGTCGGTCGCCGTGCGGGTGGTGGTTGAACGCGAGCGTGAGATCCGCGCGTTCCTTCCCGACGAATACTGGGCGGTGGACGGGGTGTTCACGGCCGACGTCGCGAAGGCGGCGGGGATCGCGGCATCGCTCGCGAAGCTGGAAGCAACGAAGGACGAGAAGGGCAACGGGCCGACGGTGCGTGCGGTGAGCGCGTTCCTGGCGGACGAGGGCGCGTTCCGCGCGGAGCTGGTGGAGTTCGGCGGTTCGAAGTTCGACGTGTCCTGCACGTCGTCGAAGCCGGCGGATCTCTCGGCCCGCATGGCGGAGATCGCTACGGCCGCGGGGCTCTTGGACCTGAAGGCGACGCTGAAGGAAGACCCGGAGGCGAAGGGCCCCGCGAAGAACGTGCGGACGTTGAGCGGGCGGGTGAGCCCGGAGGCGAAGTACCGGATCACGGGGATCGAGACGCGCCGGACGACGACGCGTCCGTCGCCGCCCTTCATCACGAGCACGCTGCAGCAGGCGGCGAGCACGCGATTGGGGTTCGGTGCGCAGCGAACGATGCGGGCGGCGCAGCAGTTGTACGAGGGTATCGACATCCCCGGCGAAGGCCCGGTGGGGTTGATCACCTACATGCGTACGGACTCGACGCACCTTTCGGGCGAAGCGGTCGCGGCGGTGCGGGACTACATCCAGCGGACCTTTGGGCCGCGGTACGTTCCGGACAAGCCCAACGCGTACACCTCGTCGAACAAGGATGCGCAGGAGGCCCACGAGGCGATCCGGCCGTCGTCTTTGGACTATCCGCCGTCGAAGGTGCGGCGTGCGTTGTCTGACGATCAGTTCAAGCTGTACACGCTGATCTGGGAGCGATTCCTCGCGTGCCAGATGACGCCGGCGGAGTGGGACGCGACGGCCGTGACGATCAAGGGCGGCGTGTCGCAGGAGACGGCGAAGGTCTGCACGTTCCGCGCGACGGGGCGTGTGCTGGTGTTCGAGGGGCACTACAAGGCGACGGGCGTGCCGCGGTCGGGTGATGAGCAGACACTGCCGGCGCTCAAGGACCAGCAGGCGGTGGCGCCGGTGGTGCTGCGGCCGGAGCAGAAGTTCACTTCGCCTCCGGCGCGGTACTCGGAAGCCTCGTTGATCAAGGTGCTGGAGTCGGAGGGGATCGGCCGCCCGTCCACGTACGCGTCGATCATCTCGGTGATCCAGGAGCGGAAGTACGTGGAGCAGCTCGAGCGGCGCTTCTACGCGACGGACCTGGGCGAGGTGGTGACGGACAAGCTCGTCGAAGCGTTCCCGGAGATTCTCGATGTCGGCTACACGCGCGACATGGAGAAGGAGCTGGACCAGGTCGAGGACGAGCACCTCGACTGGATCGAGATGCTCCGCAAGTTCTACGGGCCATTCCGCAAGGCGCTTGAGCTGGCCGAGGCCAACCTGAAGCACGCGAAGGCGGAGGCAACGCCCGCGCCGTACACCTGCCCCAAGTGCGGCGGGAAGACGGTCTTCAAGTTCGGCAAGAACGGGCGGTTCCTGAGCTGCGCGACCTATCCGGCGTGCGACTACGCGAGCCCGGTGGATCGGGACGGAAAGCCCCGGCCCGCCGCGGAAACGGTGGACGTCGCGTGCATCAAGTGCGGTTCGGCGATGACGAAGCGCACGGGGCGGTTTGGTCCGTTCCTGGGTTGCTCGCGGTACAACGAGAAGGAGAACCCGTGCGACGGGTTGCTCAACCTCGACAAGAAGGGCAAGGTCACCGCGCCCTCCACACCGCCGCTGCAGACCACGCTGCCGTGCCCGGCCTGCCAGGCACCGCTGAACCTCCGCAGCGGGCTCAAGGGCCCGTGGCTGAGCTGCTCGCGGTTCCCCAAGTGCCGCGGTCGCGGCAAGTGGAACGACGTCGATCAGGCCACGCGTGACGCGCTGCAGACCCAGCTCGCGGAGCACGAGAAGTCCAATCCTGTGAAGGGTGTGAAGACGATGTCGGGCCGGCTGTTGACGGACGCACGCGGCAAGCCGCTGGCGACGGCCCCCGCGCCGGGCGCATCGATGGACGAAGCACTGGCACCCGAGGGGACGCTGGAGGCGGTGGCGGACGAGCTGGGGATGTAGGGGGGCTTGCTTCCCCCGCCCAACGAAAAGCCGCGGGAAGCCGTTCCTCAGTTGCGGACTCTGGCGGTACTCGTCCATTGTCCGCCCTCAAGAACGAACTCAAGTGAGCCCCACTCGGTGCTGATCGCGGCTACGCCGCTGGCGGAGAACTCCATGGCTTCGGGCCCGCGGTCAAGGTCGGGGGAGAACCACCGCAGATCCCGGTCGCAATGGCCGGTCGTGCCGCGCTGGTAGCCGCGCTGGAGCGTGTGGCGAATCGAGGTGGCACCTCGTGCCTCCTCATCGGTCGCGCCGGCGGTTTCCGCGTCCCTTGGCACTGTCCGCGGCTCGGGACATATCACAACGATGAGAGGATCGGCACACACGATAATCGGAGAATCGGGGTAGATCAACAACTGGTGCTATGAGAGCTTCGCCATGAGGACCCCAGCGGTGCGCCGGCATGGGAGTGCCGTCTTCGGCTGCGCCTTGGGGATTACGCGCGATGCCCTGGTTCCGAAGGTAGGTTTCGCAGCGCATCACGAGGCGATCGGCGTCGCACTCGCGTCCGTCGGGCGATGACCAGAACAGGCGCTGATCGAGGACCACGGGATCGGCGCGCACACGTACCTGGGCCTTGGCTCGTACTCCGGGTGCGATCCACGGTTGATCCGACTGCGTGTCGGCGAACGTGCGGTTGTAGGTGGTGACCAGCCCGATGCAGCCAGGTATGAGCACGGTTGCGCCGAGCATGGTCATCACCGTGGCTCGCTTGATCGACTGCCAGCCCCGATCGACCTCGTGTCCCGCGAAGAGCG
>JBEIUO010000327.1:0-4134 GCA_040374335.1 Phycisphaeraceae bacterium | reverse complement strand
GCGGCAGCGAAGGCGAGCGCAGCGACAGCGACAAGGGCGGAGATGCGCCGTGCCGTGGTCGTGATGGTGCTCGGGGAGTCCATGGCTGTTGCGTGAGGCCCAGGGGGGCAGGATTACTTGGAGTAGTTGGTGACGACCTTCTTCATGGCCTTGTCGATGGATCCGCCGTCGACGACGTGGCCGTCGCGGATGCCGAGGGCTTCGTCGGCGGCGGCTTTGACGGCGTTGTACTCGGCGTTCATAAGAACTTCGACGCCGGGGATGGGGGTTCCATCGGGGCGCGTGATCTGACCGGCCCGGAGGCGGGCGGTGTAGTTATCGAAGTAGGCGAAGAGAGAGGCGATGACGACGGCGAGGAAGACGATGGTGGCGAGGAACCACTTCAGAAGAGAGAGCGAGTTGACGACCTGGGTCTGCTCGACCTGCGGGCGTTCGTTATCGGCATGGCTGAACCAGTTGTCGTGTGCGTGGTCGTGAGAGCTCATGGGTGGCCTCCGAATGGGTTCGGATCAGACGTAGTTTCGGTGCTCAAGGGACTCGCCGATTCTCGGGTCGTTGAAGGCGACGAGGGGGACGGAGGAGATGCGGCGGAGGAGGTAGCCGGTGAAGAGGACAAAGACGCCGGCGAAGACGACGATGTCGATCCAGAAGGCTCCGACGCCACGGAGTTCGGGGTTGTGGGCGTCGACCATGGGGCGGATCATGTAGAACATGTCGAGGCCGTGAACGGTGAAGGCGAGGAGGGCCATCAGGGACATGAAGGCGAAGCTCTTCTTGCCGACGCGGGAGACCAGGAGGAGGAAGGGGACGAGGAAGTGGCCGACGATGAGGACCATTCGGACGAGGTCCCAGTCGCCCTGCTTGCGGAAGATGAAGAAGGTGGTTTCCTCGGGGATGTTGCTGTACCAGATGAGGAAGTACTGGCTGAAGGAGATGTAGGCCCAGAAGACGGTGAAGCTGAAGAGGAGCTTGCCGAGGTCGTGGAAGTGTTCGGAGGTGACGCAGCCCTTGAGCTTGCCGGCGCCGATGAGGCGGGCGAGGATGAACGAGACGAGGGCGACGGAGCTGAAGGCGGCGGCGGAGAAGTACCAGACGCCCCACATGGTGCTGAAGAAGCGGTAGTCGAGGGACATGATCCAGTCGAAGCTGGCGAAGGCGGTGGTGAGGGCGAAGACGAGCATGCCCCACGCGCTGGTGTGGCGGGCTTCCTTGGAGAGCCACTTGTCACCGGTCTGATCCTGCTTGAGGCTGAGGGAGACCAAGCGGCGGGAGAGGAAGGTCCAGAAGAGGCCGTAGAAGGCGGCGCGGGCGAAGAAGAAGAGGGGGAAGACGAAGTGGTCGACGGGCTGGTGGGTGGCGTGGTCCATGACCTGGCGCGGGGCGAAGAAGTAGCCGGCCTTCTCGTAGAGGAGCGGGTCGCCGTAGTTGGCGGGGTCCATCCACTTGAAGAGGATGCCGTGGCTGAAGGCCTCGATGAAGAGGGTGGGGAGGATGAGGAGGAAGGCGAAGGGGAGGAAGGACATGACGTTCTCGGCCTGGCGCTTGATGGCGGCTGACCAACCGGCGTTGAGCAGGTTCCAGACGAGAACAAAGAACGTGGCACCGAGGCAGATGGCCAGGATGGCCATCGTGGCGACGTGGTAGGCGGCCAGACCGTGGGCGAGACCACCCGGGGTGGACTTGGCGGCGAAGACACCACCGACGGCGGCGATGAGGCCGACGACAATCAGGGGGAGGGAGAGCCCCTTGCCACCGGAGAGGGTGATGTTGTCGGAGGCGAGTTTGGGGGACGCGACGTGCGCGGCGGCGTGACTCATGGCTCACCTCCCGCGGGGGTCGCGGCGGTTTGGATCGGGTTGGAGGGTTCGGCGGCGCCGGTGGCACCGTCGCGGGTGGCCTGGAGGGCTCGCAGGTAGGCGACAACGGCCCAGGCGTCGCGCTCGGTGAGGGTGTGGCCGTAGGCGGGCATGGTTCGGACGCCGTTCATCGCGACGAAGAAGAGGTAGCCGTCGCGACCGGTTTCGAGCTTGGCGTCCTTGTACTTGGGATCGTGGTAGGAGGGCACGGGCGCGCTCCACTGGGTGCCGACGGTTCCCTTGCCATCGCCGAGGTAGCCGTGGCATACGGCGCAGTTGATCTCGTACTTCTTGCGGCCGAGTTCGAGGGTTGCGAGGTCGACTGGGATGGGGATGCGTTCGACGTAGGTGCCCTCGCCGGACATGCCGGTGTAGAGGGCCTCGTCAGCACGGAGGAGATCGGTGCGGTACTGCATCCACTTGGCGGACCAGGCGTCCTCGGGGCGGGAGGAGTCGCGAACCCAAGCGACGCGTCCGAAGGGGACGGCGTTCTCGACGGGGGCGCGGAGGATGCGACCATCGGCGAAGAACTCCGACCGACCCTGGTTCTGCCACTTGGGCTGGTGGTCCATGTCGGGGAAGAACTCGCGCGGGGGCTTGGAGGATCGGGTGTCTCGGCAGCCGGAGACGAACGCGACGGAGGACACGGAGGCGAGGGCCGTGAGCGTCAGTGCGGTGATGGGTGTGGTCTTTGGCATGAAGTTCACCAGCTGAGAGGCGGGGCTTTATTCTTCCACGAGTTCGATGGCACGAGCGCCGGCCTTCTCGAGCAGGGCGCGGGTCTTTTCGGGGTCGAAGTTCGGATCGCAGGCCTCGATGGCGACGAAGAACTTGTCCTGGCTGGCACGGAGGAAGCGGGACTTCTTGAGGAGGGGGTGGTGCCAGCGGGGGAGGCCGTTCATGGCGAGCATGCCGATGATGGCGGTGAAGGCGGAGAGGAGGATGCCGAGTTCGAAGACGATGGGGACGAAGGGTTCCCAGCCGCCTTCGAAGAGGTGGCCCCAGGGCTTGCCCTGCACGACCAGCTTGTAGTCGTGAGACATCCACCACTGCATGAGGTAGCCGAGGGTGGCACCGGTGAAGCCACCGGCGGCGACGAGGATGGGAAGCTTGGTGCGGCTGATCCCCATGGCGTCTTCCATGCCGTGAATGGGGAAGGGCGTGTGGGTATCCCAGTGGCGGTAGCCGGCGTCGCGGACCTTTTCGGCGGCGTGGTAGAGATCGGCCGGGGTATCGAACTCGGCCATGATCCCGTGGATGGGCTCGTTGGATTCGGTGACGTAGAGCTTACCGGAAGCGTGCATCAGTGGGCTCCCTTGGCGTGGGCGTGCTCATCGTGGGCGTGCGGGCTGGCCTGGGGAAGAACGGCCTTGATTTCGGAGATGGGGAAGGCGGGGAGGAAGCGGAGGAAGAGGAGGAAGAGGGTGAGGAAGACGCCGCAGCTTCCGACGAAGATGCCGATGTCGACGGCGGTGGGGTGGAACATGTGCCACTCACCGGGGAGGAAGGCGCGGTGGAGGGAGGTCACGATGATGACGAAGCGTTCGAACCACATGCCGATGGTGACGAAGACGGAGACGATGAAGATGGCGACCGGGCTGGTCCGGAAGGACTTCTTCCAGAAGACCTGGGGGCTGATGACGTTGCAGGAGATCATGGCCCAGTAGGCCCACCAGTAGGGGGCGCTGCGTTCGAGGCCGAGATAGTCGGCGAGGACGGGGGGCATAAGGCGGTTGTAGAGGAAGACCTCGGCCTCGTACTTGTTGCCGCTGTACCAGGCGATGAAGAACTCCATCGAGTACGCGAAGCCGACCATCATGCCCGTAGCGAGGATGATGGAGGCCATGTTCTCGAGGTGGCGAAGGGTGACCAGGTCCTTCATGTTGGGGTAGAGCTCACGGGCCGGGATGAGCAGGAGGAGCACCATGGCGAAGCCACCGAAGATGGCACCCGCGACGAAGTAGGGCGGGAAGATGGTGGTGTGCCAGCCGGGCAGAACGCTGGTGGCGAAGTCGAAGGACACGATGGAGTGCACGCTGAGGACGAGGGGGGTGCTGATACCGGCGAGGACGAGGTAGGCGGCCTCGTAGCGGTGCCAGTGGCGGCTGGAGAAACGCCAGCCGAGGGCGAGGAAGCCGTAGATGAAGGCGCGGAGTTGATCGATGCGGACGGGGAAGAAGGGGGCGACGATCGGGCCGGTGGCGGAGGCGCGGAGGCGCTGGTCGGCGCGATCGCGGAGGGTGGCCAGGTCGGGGATCATGCCCATGTACCAGAAGAG
>JBEIUO010000186.1:0-5701 GCA_040374335.1 Phycisphaeraceae bacterium | reverse complement strand
GTTTTCACAGGAGTTCTCGCGATGTCCCCACTCGTACGTTCCATGTCTTTGATCACCGTGGCAGGACTCGCCGCGTCGGCGTTCGCACAGGCGCCCACCTGGGAGCTGGTCGTTCGCAGCAACTTCGGCTTGGGCGATCCCATTCCCGGCATGACCCTCGGAGAAATCTGGCGCACCGACGCGGGCCCGTACAGCAACCCCAAGGTTGACAACGCTGGCGGTGTGCTCTTCGCCGGCCTGCTCGACACGCTCGCCAACCCCGGTGGCACGGTCACCACGGCGAACCGCCGCTGCCTGTTCTACGGCGTTCCCGGGAACGTTCAGTTGCTCGCCCGCGACGGCCAGAACGGCACCGGCCCCAACACCTTCACCAATCTCAACCTTCCAAACCCGAACAACTGGGCCCACAACAGCTCCGCCACCGGCGGCACCGGCCTCACCGACAACCCGACGATCGCCCCCAACGGCACGATCTTCGTGAGCTCCTCGCTCTGGGGCGCAGGCGCGACCACCACGACCAACACCGCCTTCTGGACCGGCAACTACGACCTCGCCACCAACACCCGTAACCTCCAGATCGTCACCCAGCGCGGCAACGTTCCCGCGGGCGGCGCTGCCCCCGGCACCGGCGCGTTCTGGAACACCAACATGAACCTCAGCACCTCGCAGTTCGGCGTGAACAACGCTGGCCAGGTGGTCTTCCAGTCGATCCTCACCGGCGGCGATGTCGTCGGCACCACCAACAACGACGGCCTGTGGATCGGTCGCCCCGGCGCGATCACCCTGCTCTTCCGCAAGGGCCAGCCCGCCCCCGCCAACGTTGGTGACAACACTCTGCTCATGGACGCCGCACCCGCCTTCGGCACCTTCGCCAACGGTCGCGGCGATGCGGGCTGGGTCAGCAAGTACCGCGTGAACACCGGCACCGCCAACCCCGCGACGCTGAACGTGAACCAGAACGCGATCTTCGGGGTGATCAACGGCACCTTTACCGAGTTGCTCCGCCAGAACACCCAGATCGCCGGCCTGCCCGACGGCGTGCTCTCGGCCACTGGCAACGGCGCCCCCTTCAGCTTCGTCGCGGGCGGCTTCACCAACCCAGGTACCATCTTCGCCCACTGCAAGCTCGCGGGCGCCGGTGTGTCCGCCGGCTTCGACGACGCCTCGATCATCAAACGCGACCCCGCCACCGGGCAGTGGTCCCTCGCGTGGCGTCAGAACGATCCGACTGGCATCGCCGACGCGAACTTCGGCATCGTCAACACCTCCAACACCCGCGCCAACAACCGCGGCAGCCTGCTGCTCCCCTGCAGCCTAACCGGTGCCGCGACGACCAGCCTCGACAACCAGGCCCTCTTCATCTCGCTCAACGGCGCGCCTCCCCAGCTCATCTACCGCGCCGGCACGCCCCTCAACCTCCCCGGCCTCCCCGCCGACGCGCAGATCACCACCAACAGCAGCCTCATCTCGCAGTCGGGCTTCGGTCTGAACAACCTGAACCAGGTTGTCTTCCAGAACTCCATCACCTCCGCTGAGTTCACCTCCCCGCTTGCCGCGGTCTTCGCCTGGACGCCCAAGGACGGCCTCATGCTGATCGCCCGCGCAGACAGCGCTCAGTTCCTCGGCGACCTCGGCGGCGCCCCCTTCCTGCTCACCATCGACCCCCGCACCAACAGCGAGGGTGGCTGCCCCGGCTTCTCCGACACGGGCTGGATCGTCATGCGTCCGCAGGACTCCTTCCAGCACCAGGCCATCTACCGCGCGCAGCTCGCCCGCTGCGTCGGTGACTACGACTGCAACGCCGCCATCGACGGCGACGACGTGATCGCCTTCTTCGGCGATTGGGACGCGGGCAACATCTCGGCCGACGTCGACGGCTCCACCGGCGTCGATGGCGACGACGTGATCGCCTTCTTCGGCGGCTGGGACAACGGCTGCTGATCACACACACCCGGCGACACACCGCCGGTCGGTACTCCCCGTCGCACGTGCTGCCGCGCGTGCGACGGTTTCAGATTCGTGACCCCGCTCCCACCCCTGTACCGGAGGACATCATGCGCAGCTCTCTGCTCCTGGCCCTCGCCGCGGCTTCGCCGGCGCTCGCCCAGCCCACGATCATCATGATGGGGCTCGGCGGCAACGACATCTCCCCCGACGGCCGGACCGTGCTGGGCGGCTTCTACGACGCCGAGAACAACCGCGGCCGCGTCGTCCTCCACAACTGGTTCACGGGAACAGTGCTCCCGACCGACGTTCAGCCCCTCAGCGGCACGATGCGCATGAGCGCCGACTCCTCGGTGATCAGCTACGAAGGCCCGAACATCGAGGCCTTCAACAACTCTCTCAACTCCATCGTCTACGACGCGGCGAACCCCGCCGCGTCATGCAGCCTCGCCACGGTGTGGACCGCCGCCAACGGCCGCCAGAACCTTGGTGTGCACACCAACGGGAACCGCTGCGGGACGTCCATCAACACCGCGGCCGATATCTCCGACGACGGCCGCTACGTCGTGGGCGGCATGTACACCGCGGGCTCCTGCGGCCCCTTCCGCGCGTACATCAAGGACCGCGTCACGGGGACGATCACCCAACTCCCCTTCTCCTTCGAAGGCGCGCCCGCCAACACCTTCGCCGACGCCAACCGTGCGAACGCGGTGAACGCCAACGGCACGATCGCCGTAGGCTACGACAACAACAACCGCCCCACCGGCGGCCGCGTCCGCAGGCCGTGCGTCTGGCGCAAGAACGCCAACAACACCTGGACGCAGACGGTCCTCGATCGCTTCGGCGGCGAGGCCTACTGCGTCAGCGACGACGGCACCTACGTCGGCGGCACCGACAGCACCGGCGCGATGATCCGCTGGCACTTTAACGGCACGACGTGGGACCGCGAGGTCTGCGCCAACGGACAGGACCGGATCCCCACCTCGATCTCGGGCAACGGTCAGGTGATGGTCGGTGATCAGTTCATCTGGAGCCCGGACATCAACGACGGCGTAACCGTCAACATCCTCGACCACATGGCCACGCTCGGAACCTACTACCCCGAGTTCGCCATCGGCAACCCCCTCGGCGCCGCTGTCCAAGGCGTGAGCGACGACGGCACCAAGATCCTCGTCCGCGCCGTCGACTCCCGCTCGCTCTGCCTCTCAACCTTCAGCAGCGCGATCATCTCCCTCGATGGCGGAGCCTGCGTCCCACCTTCCTTGATCTTCCCGCCCGCCTCGGACGTGAACGTTGCTCCGTCTCCCGGGAACTACTTCTACGGCGTGATCGTCAACATGTTCGCCTCGGGCTCCTGGCCCCTCAACTACCAATGGCAGAAGCTCGACAGCAACGGCCAGTGGGTCGACATGATCGACGACGTCTACTGCAACTCCAACTACGGCGGCGCAGATTTTGACACCAAGGCAGTGACTACCCCACAGCTCCGCCTCGGATTCCTCAGCGATACATGGCGAGGCCGCTACCGCTGCGTCGTCTCCAACTCCTGTGGCTCCATCGTCAGCCCCGTCGCCCGCATCACCAACTGCCCCTCCGACTACGACGCCAGCGGCGGAGTCGACGGCGACGACGTCATCGCCTACTTCGCCGACTGGGACGCCAGCAACAGCGAGGCCGACTTCGACAACAACGGCGGCGTCGACGGCGACGACATCATCGCCTTCTTCGGCAACTGGGATCAGAGTTGCTGATTCCTCGCCCCCCCACGCACACTCCCCTGGAACACGACATGAAGCCCGCACTGATCTCCGCCCTCACACTCTCCCTCGCCGCCGCCGCCTTCGCCCAGCCCGTGCTCATCGAAGCACGAATGGGTGGCGCCGACATCTCCGCCGATGGCAACACCATCCTCGGGGGCTACTACAACGCCGAAACCGAATCTTCTGAGATCCTCAAGCTCACCCTCGGCGGCCCCATCGTCCGCATCCCGATCGTCCCGATCGACAACGGGCTCCACATGAGTGATGACCTCAGCGTCATCGCCTATGCCGGTGCCAACTTCGAGAACCTCAACAACTCCCTCAACTCCATCACGTACAGCATTCCGAACCAGTGGGACCGAGTCGCCCTCGCCCGCACCTGGTCCCTCGCCTCCGGCGACCTCAACCGCGGCATCCACACCAACGGTAACCGCTGCGACTTCACCTACAACACCGCCGCCGATATCTCCGGCAACGGCCGCTTCGTCGTCGGCGGCATGTGGACCGGCAGCCTCTGCGGCCCCTTCCGGGCCTACATCAACGACACCCAGACCGGCCTGATCACCCAGCTCCCCTTCTCCTTCGAAGGCCCCCCCGCGAACACCTTCGCCGACGCCAACCGCGCCAACGCTGTCAACGCCAACGGCACCGTCGTCGTCGGCTATGACAACAACAACCGCCCCACCGGCGGCCGCGTTCGCCGTCCCAGCGTCTGGAAGAAGAACGCCAACAACACCTGGACCCAGACGATCCTCGACCGCTTCGGCGGCGAGGCCTACTGCGTCAGCGCCGACGGCACCTACGTCGGCGGCAACGACAGCACCGGCGCGATGGTCCGCTGGCACTTCAACGGCACGACCTGGGACCGCGAGGCACCCGCCGGCGGAAACGGTCTGGTCCCCACCCACATGTCCGCCGACGGCAACTACATGGTGGGCGACATCTTCATCTGGAGCCCGAACATCAACGACGGCGTTGTCATCGGCCTGCTCGACTACGCCGCGAACCTCGGATCGATCTTCCCCGATTTCCAGATCTTCAACCCACTCGGGGCCGCGGTTCACGGCGTGAGCAACGACGGCACCAAGGTTCTGGTCAGCGGCAGCGACAACCGGTCTCTTTGCCTCAACACGTTCACCGGCGCGGTGCTCGACTTCGCCGGCCGCCCCTGCATCCCGGCCTCGATCATCGGCGACCCCTCGTCGGACACGAGCGTCGCCCCTGCCCCCGGGTACTACTCGTACGGGATCATCCTCAACATCTTCGCCAGCGGCACCTGGCCCATGAACTACCAGTGGCAGAAGCTCGACCCGGACGGTCAGTGGGTGGACATGGTCGACGACGTGTACTGCAACACCAACTACGGCGGCGCCGACTTTGACACCAAGGCCGTCACCACCCAGCAGCTCCGCCTCGGTTTCCTCAGCGACTCCTGGCGCGGCAGCTACCGCTGCGTCGTCACGAACCCCTGCGGCTCGGTCATCAGCGGCGTCGCCCGCATCACCAACTGCCCCGCCGACTACGACGCGAGCGGCGGTGTCGACGCCGACGACGTCATCGCGTTCTTCGCCGACTGGGATAGCGGCAACGACCAAGCAGACTTCGACAACAGCGGAGGCGTTGACGCCGACGACGTGATCGGCTTCTTCGCCCGCTGGGATCAGAACTGCTGAGCACACATCTGGGGGTCTCTCCCCTTCTCACAACGACGGCGGCCTCTCGGGGCCGCCGTTGCTTTTTTTTCCAGCGCGTATCATCCCCCCATGCTCATCCGCTCCGCCTGCCTCGCGCTCGTCCTCCTCGCCGGCAACTGCGCTGCGCAGTCCACTCCACCCGCCGCGACAGTCCAACCCGCCGAGCCACGCGACCTCGCGGGTGTACTCGAACCCATCCGCGCCAAGCACGGCCTCCCCGCGCTCACCGCAATCGTGTTCACCGACCGCGAGATCGTCGCTCGCGGCGTCTGCGGCGTCCGTGCTCTCGGCGATCCCACGCCC
>JBEIUO010000270.1:0-4713 GCA_040374335.1 Phycisphaeraceae bacterium | reverse complement strand
TGCGTCACGATCACGATCGTCTGCCCCTCCGTGTGCAGCTGCTTGAACAACGCGATGATCTCCTCGCTTGTCTTGCTGTCCAGGTTCCCCGTCGGCTCGTCCGCGAGCACGATGCTCGGCTCGTTCACCAGCGCCCGCGCCACCGCCACACGCTGCCGCTGCCCGCCCGAAAGCTGGTTCGGCCGGTGATCCATCCGGTTCGCAAGCCCGACACGGTTGAGCGCCTCCTCCGCCCGCTTCGTCGCCCCGCGCCAGTTCTTCCGCGAATACACCAGCGGCATCTTCACGTTCTCGAGCGCCGTCGCGCGGCTCAAGAGCTCGAAGCTCTGGAACACGAACCCGATCTCCTCGTTCCGCACCTGCGACAGCGACCCCGCCGACATCCGGTGCGTCGGCCGACCGTTCAGCTCGTACGTCCCCGTCGTCGGCTTATCCAGACACCCCAGGATGTTCATCAGCGTCGACTTCCCCGACCCCGACGACCCCATGATCGCCACAAACTCGTTCTTCCTGATGTCCAGGCTCACGCCCCGCAGCGCATGCACCTTCTCCGTGCCCACGCGGTACACCTTGTGAAGATCCCGTATGCAGATCGTCATCGCGGCTCAGCCCTGCGGCCGCTCCTTCGCCCCATCCCCCGCCGCCGTCTTCGCCTTCTCCGCCTCCGGCTTCACCGTCGCCTCGTCCACCACGCTCTGCTCGTGCTTCAGCGTCGCCAGCGTCTTGAAAGGCCCCACCACGATCGTCGCGTCTTCCGAAAGTCCCGCCGTGATGATCGTGTCCGTCAGGTCGCTCGTCCCCGTCGTTACCGGCACCACCCGCGCCTTCCCACCCTCCACCACGAACACCACCCGCGCAAACTTCTTCGTCCGATCCACGCTCGGATCCTTCGACACCGCCTGCGGCAGATCATCGATCGCGTAGTCCACCACCGCCTGGCTCGGCACCTTCAGCACATCTCGGAACGTCTCCACCTGCACCTCGGCGTTCGCCGTCATCCCATCCCGCAGCAGCACGCCCTTCGGCAGCTCCAGCAGAATGTCCGCCTCGAAGTACGACGTCCCGTCCCGGTCCGTCTTCATCTTCAATCCCACGTGATCGATCGTTCCGACAAACGTCTCCTCCTGGAACGCGTTCACGTACACCTTCGCCTTCTGCCCCTCCCGCACCGGTGCCACGTTCGCCTCGTCGATCCGCGCCTTCAGCAACATCAACCCCAGGTCCGCGATCTCCAGAATCACCGACCCCGGATTGTTCAGCGTGCCCACCACCACCGTCTCGCCAACCTCCGCATCCAGCCTCGTGATGATCCCGTCAAACGGCGCCTTGATCACCGTGTTGTCCAGGTCCTTCTCCGCCCGCTGGATGTTCGCCCGCGCAATCTCGATCGCGTGCTGCTGCGCCTTGAAGTTGCTGTCGTTCCGCAGATACTCCGCCTCCGCGTTGTCCAGCTCCGTCTTCGGGATGTCCTTCGTTGCGAACAACTCCTTCCGACGATTGAACTCGATGCTCGCGTTCGCCAGCGCCGCCCGCGCGCCCTCCAGCCGCGCCTCCTCGCTCTTCAGCTGCGCCTTCGCCGAATCCAGCAGCGCCGCCAGATCTCGCGCATCCAGCCGCACCACCACGTCCCCATCCTTCACCAACTGCCCCTCCCGGAACGGCAGCCCGATGATCCGCGCGCTGACCTGCGAACTCACCTCAACCTTCGTCTTCGGCTCGATCGTCCCAGGTGCCGACACCGTCCGCACCAGGTCACCCTTCGTCGCCTTCGACAGCCGCACCTTCACCCCCTGCGACTGCGGGTTGAACCGGTCCATCCACTTCTGAAGCATCCCCGACGACTGCAGGTAATACCCACCGCCCGCCAGCCCGAGCACCACCACCACAGCAATCCCTAGCAGCCATTTCCACACCGGTTCTGCTCCCGGGCTTACGCCCCGTCACATCCACACCCACCCCTCCCGGCACCGATACCCCGAATCCCCACCGTTCTTCCGGCTAGGATCCCCCATTCCTTGGGACTTTCTTCCTACCTCTCTCGCTCCACCCCCCCTTTCGTCCCGAATCGTACGCTCTCACCCTCCCTCCGTAACACCCCCGGCCACCCCCCATGCCCCGCGTCACCCGCGGCCACGGCTTCCTCGAACACCTCCTCGCCCGCCTCCGCGCCCGCAAGGCCGACGCGCTCATCCCCCCCGCGCTCCGTTCCGGCACCATCGTCGACATCGGCTCCGGCGCATTCCCCCTCTACCTCGCCTCCACCCGCTTCGCCCGCAAGATCGGCCTCGACCGCCAGTACCTCGCCGGCCCCCCCGCCGATGCCCCCGCCGGTATCGAACTCCTCGGCTTCGACGCCCACGACACCGCCCCCCTTCCCTTCGCAGACCACTCCATCAACGCGGTCACCATGCTCGCGGTTTTTGAGCACCTCCGCCCCGACCGCCTCGTCCTCCTCATCACCGAGATCCACCGCGTCCTCGCCCCCGGTGGCGTCTTCGTCATGACCACCCCCTCCTCCGCCGCCGAGCCCGTCCTCAAGTTCCTCTCCGCCCTCGGCGGTATAAGTAAGGAAGAGTTCGAGGAACACACCGACCACTACTCCCGCGAGAAGATCCACGCCGTCCTCCGCCAGACCCCCTTCGCCCCCGAAACCACCCGCTCCGGCCTCTTCGAACTCGGCATGAACGTCTGGGTCTGCGCCCGCAAACAATCCTCCCCATGACCGCCGCCCAACCCCCCATCCCGCCCCTCCCATCCGGCCCCCTCCTCTCCGTGGTCATCCCCGTCTACAACGAGGCCGCCACCATCCTCGCCCTCATCGATCGCGTCCGCGCCGTCCCCATCGACAAGGAACTCGTCATCGTCGACGACCACTCCACCGACGGCACCGACAAAGTCCTTGAGGCCCACGCCAACACCCCCGGCATCACCCTCCTCCGCCACACCGTCAACCAGGGCAAGGGCGCCGCCCTCCGCACCGGCATCGCCGCCACCAAGGGCCAACTCGTCATCATCCAAGACGCCGACCTCGAGTACAACCCCGCCGAATACCCCCGCCTCGTCGAGCCCATCACCTCCGGCGTCGCCGACGTCGTCTTCGGCTCCCGCTTCGCCGGCGGTGAACGCCACCGCGTCCTCTACTTCTGGCACGCCCTCGGCAACCGCTTCCTCACCCTCTGCTCCAACGTCTTCACCAACCTCAACCTCACCGACATGGAAACCTGCTACAAGCTCTTCCGCGGCGACCTCATCCGCTCCATCCCCATCGAGGAAAACCGCTTCGGCTTCGAGCCCGAGATCACCGCCAAAATCGCCGCCCGCCGCTGCCGCCTGTACGAAGTCGGCATCTCCTACGAAGGCCGCACCTACGAGGAAGGCAAGAAGATCGGCTGGAAAGACGGCTTCCGCGCCCTCTGGTGCATCGCGAAGTACAACCTCTTCCGCTGATCGCGCCCCTGCCCAGGGACCCCCCAATTGGCCGACCTCCTCACCGCCATGTCCCTCGTCAGCGGCTCGTGGGCCCTCTTCGCGCTCCCCCTCCTCGGCCTCGGTCTCCTCCTCCGCCGCGCCACCGGCCGCGCACCCCTCGACACCGACGACCTCTTCCTCTGCTTCTGGCTCGGCGCCGCCGCCGCCACCCTCATCCTCCAACTCTGGCACCTCGCCCTCCCCGTCGACGCCCGCGCCACCGCCCTCCTCGCCCTCCTCGGCACCACCGGCCTCGCCCTCAACGCCCACGACCTCTCCACCCTCACCCGCCGCGCCACCCGCTCACCCAAACTCCTCGCCCTCGCCGCGCTCGTCGTCCTTTGGCTCTCCAACCGCGCCATCGGCCCCTGCGACCACGTCGACAGCGGCCTCTACCAACTCCACGCCGTCCGCTGGGCCTCCGAGTTCCCCATCGTCCCCGGCCTCACCAACCTCAGCAACAACCTCGGCTTCAACAACTCCTCCGCCCTCCTCGCCGCCACCCTCGACGTCGGCTTCTGGACCGGTCGCGCCTCCCACCTCTTCAACTCCTTCTTCCTCCTCGCCATCCTCCTCTCCGCCCTCGTCGGCGCCGCCCGCGCCCTCCGCGATTCCTCCACCCGCGACCTCGCCCTCGCCCTCTTCTCCGCCTCCTTCGCCACCCTCGCCGTCGACCTCGCCAGCAGCCCCCACGCCACCAGCTTCACCACAGACCTCGGCCCCCTCCTCATGCTCATGGTCGCCGGCGTCCGCCTCTTCACCTCCCTCCTCGACCCCAACCCCAACCCCGCCCACGCCCGCTTCTCCCTCTTCGCCATCACCCTCCTCGTCACCTGCGCCGTCACCTGGAAACTCAGCGCCGCCGGCCTCGCCCTCGCCTTCTGGCTCCTCGCCGCTTTCGCCTGGTGGTCCGCCTCCCACCCACGCCGCCTCCTCACCCTCGCCCTCGCCGCCCTCGCCTCATCCCTCCTCATCGCCCCCTGGCTCGTTCGCGGCATCATCCTCTCCGGTTACCCCCTCTTCCCCAGCCCCGCCCTCCCCTTCGACGTCGACTGGCGCGTCCCCCTCGACCACACCCGCGCCACCCACGCCTGGGTCGTCCAGTACGCGCGCGACGCCACCATCCGCCCCGACGCTCTCGCCTCCGGCTTCGACTGGGTCTCACGCTGGTTCCGTTCCCTCCCCGCCGCGGGTCCCGCCAAGTCCCTCTTCCCCCTCCTCTTCGCCCTCGCCGCGCTCGCCCTC
>JBEIUO010000623.1:0-2542 GCA_040374335.1 Phycisphaeraceae bacterium | reverse complement strand
TGCAGTGAGTCGCTAAGCGTTCCCCAGCCTCAAAAGGACGGCTGCTGAGCGGTAACCAGAACCCCTCTTCCCACCAGGCGCAAGCGAGCAACGGCGGCGTAAGTAGGTCGGTAATGAGAAACTTCTTCCTCTTAAACGGGTCTGCTGCTACGCCGTTGAAGATGTAAAAGAGCGGGCAAACGTTTTTGCCCGGAGGGCCGGAAGTGTACGCAGCTCGCTTGGTAACCAATCGCACATGGAACCAGCCGAGGCCCTGCACGAGCACCGCACCGATGTCCCCATCGGCGACTCTGCAACGGGCGGCGACGATGCTGAGTTCTGTTGAGAAGTCTGCCATGACGGCTTCACTGTAGATCGCCACCGCTCTATGCGGGCCGGGCGTCGAAGGCGGCATGGCTCGCTCTATCCGTGCCGCGCTCGTCCCCCCCTCGCCACCAACCGAACTCCTTCCATGATCCCCATCCGCTTCAATGTTGCCCGGATCTTCTTCTCAATCGCCGCGACCTTCGTGCCGTCGAACTCGATTTCCATCTCGCCCGTCGCCAGATTGGTTCCTTCGTCCCCGAGTTCCGCGAGGTCGCCGAGTGCGTCCTCCAACTCCTCAGCGATCTCTCCGCGGTCCAGCGGAGTGTCGGCAACGCCAGACGTCATGTCGATGTAAAGCGTCACGCCAGGCCGCACCGCCAGAGGGGGCGGCGGGGCGGGCGCTTCGACGGCTGTACCGAGTGCCGCGGCGGCGCGTTCGGCGATCATGCTCACGAAGGTGTGCTCCCAGGTACCGATGTGGAGCGGCGAAGTTGCCGCGGGCTTCGCGACTTCCGCGCCCGCGTGATCGACATAACCGGTTGAGGAGGTCGAGGAAGCGAACACGTGCCGCGGCAGCGACTCGCCCGGCCCGACGGGTTCCACGCGGAGTGTCTTGAACTTCCCGAATCGCCAACCCTCGTCGCTAATGATCATCGGCGGGAGCAGCAGGTGCTCTGGGCCGGGCACCTTGCACCTGGGGGTGGGTTTGCACTCGGGCTTGTAGATGTACAGGAGGTAGTCATCGCCCAGCCCCCACAGATTCGCGTCGTCACGGATGACGCGGCCGAGGAACGAGGTCGATTTGTTGATCGTGAACTTGATGAGGGTGCCGGTGGGGTGGCGGGGGGGAGAATACTCTGGGGCGGGGGGGAAGAAATCGGGCGATGGGCAAACCCGGGGATCGATCGCTGGATACCTTGGATAATCCCCCCCACCTCGACGCATGACGTCATCGAGCGATCCACCAGACGGACCATACGCCCTGATGAAGTCTGCAGCTGTTTCGAGAAGGCCCTCCGCACGGCACACCATGACCTGCATGAGCGGCCAGAAAGGGGCAGGATACAAGATTCCGTGCTCATCGACCTGATTCCGCCCCGGTTGGCCTCGATAGAAACAGACGCGGTACGGAATCGACGAAGGCGGGGTGGGCATGCGACGCACATACTGCCAGTTGGGGTCGTTTGTCATGCTGGCAGTACCGACGAACGCGGGACGCATCAGGATGGGAAGCGATGCGTCACGCTCGGCAGGATGCCACTGGTCTGCCAGCATGTAGACCCAAGCCACGTCCCAACCAACGGAGTCAAGTACGGGCGACGGACATGCGGCGACATACGCCGTTCGAAGCGTGCCGTCGGGAAATCGCACAACGGCCATGTCGCGTGACGTCCAGTTCGATTTTGGTACTTCGCGTGTCGACATTTATAGAAGATCCGGGGCGTGCTTTGCCAGCCACTGTTCTGCAAATCTCATCGCTGGCCCGTACACATTGCGGTTCTGACCGATACTTCGTTTACGATTAAACATACCTAGCGTCACGTGTCGCTGCATAAGATAAGTCTCGACGGCTCGAGCCTTGTTGCGTGGCAAAGGTGGACCGATCTCGATCGGAACATGGCCGTGCTCGATGCCTCGTCGTTTGAGATCATTCGTAATGCCAAAGTACCGGTTGATATCACCATCCGGCCGCGGCTGCACAATCCGGTAGACGTGCACAGGCTTGCCAGCGGATCTGTTGAGCCACTTGGCAACGGTTCTTGTTGTACTTCGAACGGCGCGTGACCCCGCCATCACCGGCCCATCATCATCCCCCCACTCTTCCTCGTCACCTCCAGTCAAGTTCCCAGCTAAATCGGCCGCAAAACTCTCGATCGAGAACGTGCCGTCAATAATATCGCTCACCGCTCCGGCTGCCGAGGAGAGCACCGAGATCGGGCTCATGAAATCGTCGAGAGCGTCACCGACCGAGGTTACGAAGCCTTCGATCGCCTTAATCTGTTGCCAAGTCTGAGAATCTCGGAGAATCTCCGGTTCATCCATGGCCAACAGCCCGACCTCCCCGACGAGCGCGATCGGCCCGGGAACAAACGGGAGATTGGCAGCCAAGTACGAGCCGACGTAGGCGACGGTGTGCGCTCCGCCGATCACACCCTCAAGGAAGGCCTTCTTGCTGCCCATGTCCTCGGCCATGAACTCGTCCACCATCGTGAACGGGTCCCAGGACAACCCCCCC
>JBEIUO010000161.1:0-6154 GCA_040374335.1 Phycisphaeraceae bacterium | reverse complement strand
GGGCCTGCGCCGCCAGGGCGTCGGTCTGCACGGCGACAGCTTTCTCTAGCCGGCTCCGCTCGGAGATGTCGCGGACGTTGCATTGGGCCACGAGCTTGGCGCCTTCCTCGTACACGTTGGCGACGAACTCGACCTCGACCTTCTTACCCCGCTGGTTGTGCACTGGCAGGTGGTCATGCCGAAGGTACCCGGTACGCTGCAACTCGCAAAAGGCCGCTTTGTTCTCCTCGACGTCCTTGTACATCCCGATCTGGAAGAGTTCCTTGCCCAGGAGTTCGCACTTCTCCAAACCCGTCAGCTCGCACATGAACGCGTTGGCGTCGGTGATCTTGCCGGTGTGGGCGTCGAGGATGAGGATGCCGTCCTTGGCGGTCTCGAAAACGCGGCGGTAGCGTACCTCCGAGTCGCGCAGCGATTGTTCCGCGAGTACTCTGGCCGAGATGTCGAGGAAGTAGCAGACGAGGCCGTACCGTCCGTCGGGCATGGCGATGCGATGAATCTGCCAGTCGTAGTACTCGCCCACTTTGTGGTCGAAGCGTTCGGCGGAGAACTCGGGGGATTTGTAGCACTCACCGGTGGCGAGGGTGCGCCGGAAGCGGGCAAGGATGTCGTCGGCCACCTGAGGCGGCCAGAGGGTGTGGACGACCTCGGCAAAGTCTCGACCCATCAGGTCTTTGGTGCTCCCGAAGATCGCGCGTGTCTGCGTGCTCATGTTCCGCAGGCGGAAGTCCGCGTCCACCATGTACATCCCCACGGGGGAAGAACCAAACAGGGTCTCGAAGCGGTCGTGGCTGGCGAGTAGAGCCTCCTCAGATTGTTTCCGCTCGGTGATCTCCTCGATGGCCAGCAAGATGAGCTCCGAGTTGTCCCCCGGCTTGCGGATGCGGCGGGCGTTGATGAGCATGGTCTTGGGCCCGACGCCTGCAGGAAAGTCGTGCTCGACCTCGAACCCTTCGAAAGCGTGGTCCCGCGGCAAGACGTCTTCCAGCAACTCGCGCAGGGCGGGGATGTTCCACTGACCGTCGCCCAGGTCGTAGACGAAGCGGCCCTGCGTCGCTTCCTTCTCCACGCGGAAGGCCTTGTAGAACGAGCGGTTGGCGGAGACCACCCGCAGGTCTTTGTCGAGCACCAGGAACGGTTCGCGCTGGGTTTCCAGGATGTTGGTGGCGTATTCGAACGCGTCCTGCACGAGTCGTTCCTGCCGTTTGTGCTCGGTGACATCGCGGAACACCAGGACCGCGCCGGCGGTCTCGCCGCTGGCGTTCCTGATGGGCGCGGCGCTGTCGTCGATGTTTCGCTCGGTGCCGTCCCTGGCGATGAGGATCGTGTGGT
The DNA here is from genome assembly GCA_040374335.1 of Phycisphaeraceae bacterium. Lineage (GTDB taxonomy): Bacteria > Planctomycetota > Phycisphaerae > Phycisphaerales > UBA1924 > JBEIUO01. The sequence continues at coordinate 4,822 of JBEIUO010000161.1, read as the reverse complement.
TGGCCAGGCCCACGATGACCCCCTCGCGCAGCGCCCGGACGGTGGGGCTTTCGACTCTGGCCCGGGACACCTCGTTGACGATGTTGAAGACGGTCTGGAGAAGCACGCCGCCCCCCGCCGTGGCCTCCTCCTGCGTCCAGCCCGTGAGGAGCTGGGCGGTGGGGTTCAGGAACGTGACGCGCCCCTTCGAATCGGAGGTGATGACCCCATCGCCAATGCAAGAGAGCGTGACGCGCAGCCACTCGGCCGAGTCGGCGAAGAGAGGGCCTGCAGCGGGATGGGGGACGCTGGGCACGGGGACGTCTTGGCCGCCGCCGGCTGTTTCATTCTTCGACATGATGGAATCCTCGGTGAAACCGCCGTCTGAGATCGCATTGCAGGCCAAGCAGACTGAACTCTTAGCCGTTCGTTGGTCCGCTCCTGGCGGACGGTAATCTCGCTCGCTTGAAGCACCGTGACCGGGTGCTTCGCCGCGCGTCCTCGCCGAGTGATCATAACGGGGCGCACCATGTCGGGAATACACGCCGCGCGGGCCGCGGTGCAAATGGAGGAAGTTTCCTGAGCATTCACGGCCCATGGCTAACCGAGCCCCGGTGGGCTGACATGAATGAACGTCGAGCGTTCGAGCTCCTACGATGCACTCGTGAGAAGTCCTCCCGGGATTCTGCGAACTGTCAGACAGGCTTCCGCGACGACGCTGTTGTGTGAGGGGCCGCGTGCAAAGGACCCCGCCGCGACCGCGATCCCTCAACTGGTCGAGCTCCACGGCCCGAGGCTCTACAGCCTCGCGTCGCGTCTGTGCGGCAACGTGTCCGACGCCGAGGACATGGTGCAGGATGTGTTCTTGCAGGCGTTTCGCAAGTGGCACACGTTCAAGGGGGATGCGAAACCCGGGACGTGGCTCTACGCCATCGCGGCCCATTCGTGCAAGGCACGGCTGCGGCGCAAGGGGGGCATCGACAAACGCATGCCCGCGGTTTCGCAGCTGATGCCGTGGAATGAGACGAGGAACGTGGACTTGTGGGGCGCGTCCGGCGGCGGCATGCATGGTTGGGGGGGTGACGGCACCGGGCCCGTGGCCGAGGCGATCGAGCATGAGTCGGCCCGCGCGGTGCACGAGGCGATCCTGACGCTGCCCGAGCACTTCCGTGTTCCGCTGGTGCTGAAGGAGATGCTGGAGCTCTCGATCGAGGATGTGGCCAAGGCGCTGAACATCAAGCCGGAGACCGTCAAGACACGCGTGCATCGGGCACGGCTGCTGTTGCGCAAGGCGATCGTAGAGCACGCCGGTGTGCCCAAGCGGGCCGCGAAGGCACCGACTTACGAGAAGCAGGTCTGCCTGGACTTGCTCAAGGCCAAGCTCGACGCGATGGACCACGGACGAGGATTCCCGATCGGTCAGGGCATCGTGTGCGAGCGATGCCGGGCGGTGTTTGCCGAACTGGACCTGGCTCAGGACACCTGTGCGCGGCTCGCGGATGGAGAGATGCCTGCGCGAGTGCGCAAGGCGATTCTGAAGGCAATCTCTTCTTAGGGCGCTGCGGCACGGGCCGATCCCGTCGCCGCGGCCACATCCGCCTCGGTCCGTCACCCTGCTGCCTGAGGTCGGTGTACTCAACAGAGGTCAGATTGTCGCCCGCGTTGACACGGTCGCCCGGACCGGCGCGAACCGTGTGATAAAGCCCGCTGCTTTGGGGCCGACGATCGGGCTCACGCGGGCTTCGTGGCTGTGATGAGCACCGCGGGCATGGGCAGGAGATATCGCGGATCGGAGTGGTTCGGGATGCGGTGGGCGGTGACATTCTGACTCATGTGATCGCGGATGGCATCCAGTGCTGCGGGCGTCTGGGCCTTGAGAAGGCCCGATGTTCGGACACCCGCCTCCAGCATGATTTGGAAGAGAGCATCGGGTTCTGCAAGGGCGAGCGTGATGGGCAGTGCCCTGAATGCGACGTTGGCAAACCCCACATCGCTGAGCGCGCGTAGTGCCTCGGGAGAATCCGCGAAGCGGAACATCGGCGGGCCGGGCGGAACCCCGATGTTGACTATGCCATGCTTCTGGACAGCCTCCAGCACGATGGCAAACGGCACGGTCTGTGGCGGCGGCTCCCACACCGTGAACGCCAGGCGTCCACCGGGACGCACCACTCGGAAGCACTCCGCGAGCGCCCGATCTGGATTCGCCAGGTGGAGCACGCCGAAGTTCATCATGACCGCGTCGAACGATGCATCAGGCAGTGCAAGCTTCTCGGCATCGCCCTCCTTGAACTCGACGCCCGGCCACTTGCGCTGTGCCAACGCCACCATCTCGGCGGCGAAGTCCACGCCGAGCGCACTCGCCCCACGGGCCGCGGCGGCGGCGGAAGCGTCACCCGGCCCGCACGCGACATCGAGCATCCGTACGCCCGGACCAGTGCCCAGGGCATCCAGCATGGGCGCGATCGACTGACCGGTCGCGCCGACGAACGCGGCGTCGTATCGCGCGGCGACGGCCCGCCAGCCGCGGTGCTCGAAGTGCTTGAAGTGTTGGAACGCGGGTACGGAGGTGTCAGGCATCACAGCATCGTAATACTTCGGCGGTTCGCCCGCGGCTCCGGCATCATGGACGTAGGCGGGCGGCGTGATTCGGGCAGCAACGGGGGAGTGCATGGATGAATAGAGGCGGCGGGATCGGGCGAGGTTCCCAACATGCTTCAACCAGACGCACATGTTGGTCCGCTCGGTGCGATCTCGGTCATTCGCGTAGGTCGCCTGTGGCTCGCTCCCCCGGTCTGGGCTCATTTGGCGGTGTCGGCATTCGTGCCGGAGAGGCGGGCATCCTCATCTGCTTGGGGGCGGCACCTGGACCCGGAACCAGCCGCGGATGTCGCCTTCCTTGAAGCCGGTGGCCTGGTCCTTCGGATACTTGGCGGCGAGGGCGGCTTTGACCACCGGGTTGATCGTGTCGGGGCTGCCGTGGCAGTCCAGGCAGTTGGCGGCGAATGTGATCGGGAGCGTGACGCCCAGCGAGCCTAAGCCCGCGAAGGAATAAGCGGATCGGTGACCACGCAAACAGATCACGGTCGGCGCCACACTGCCGAGCGATCAGGAGCGAGCGCGTGCGGTACCGGAAGAGGCGCCGACGAGCAGCGCGCTGAGGGCGCAGACGCCGACGATCGACCAGAGGGTGATGAGCAGATAGGTCTGATCGTGGTCCGGACTGGAGCGTTCATCGAAGAAGGCCTTGCGGACGCCGCGATCCGAGGCCGCTCGCGGGGCGAGGGTCGGATCGGCCGCGGTGGCTGCCTGCCATGCCGTGTTGGCCTCGGGCCAGTTGCCCATCTTGCCGGTGCGCATGACGGCGGGGAACGCCACCAGCCCGGCGAAGCTCAGGCAGACGGCCACACCGGTCCATCGGACCCACGCCGCCTGCCGGATCAGGCTGGTGACGCCAAGCACGACGAAGATGAGGGCGATGACCGACGGGATGATGACCGCGGTCATCTTGTTGGCCTCGGGCGGCGCGGAGAAGAAGGCAAAACCGCCGGCGGCGAGGATGAGCGGAGCAGCAACGAACAGGACCACGTGTGGCTTCATGCCGAACAGTAGCGCGGGAGCCACGCGGGGCGGGGCCGAACGCGGAGCACGGGTTTGAACGCGAAGCCGCCCCCTCCCCTCCGCGCTGCTCCTGAGTGGGAAGGACACGGCGAACGGCTGCGCGGCGAGCAACCGGGTCGAAGGCGACGACTTCGACGCCGCGGCCACTCTTGAGAGGCGTGCCGAGGGGGCGAGGTTCCCGGGTGAAGGAAGAATGTCCGCGGCCTGAGGGCGTCTGCCGGGCCGATGGTCGCGTTTGACGATTCACTTGTCGCGGCGCACGCGGCCTACTGGCCGGCGCAGCTCAGAGCCGCGGATCCCGAGTTGGCCCGCGGGGCTCCGCCCGCCGCTCACCCGCACGAGCCGGTCGTGCAACTCGCTCCGTTCTTGGCGGCCTTGTTCCAAGGCATCCATCCGATCATCGTGGCCAGGGCGCAGGTGCCGCTTGCGCCGGCGAAGGTGAGGCCCGCGCCGAAGAAGGCGGGGATGGCGACGAAGCGTGTGTCGACGAACCAGGCCAGGGCGGACCCGGCGAGCACGCACAGGCCGATGACCAGTTGCACCTGGCGCATCACGCTGATGCCCGAGACCTTGGTGTTGAGTTCGACGGGGAGGTTGTCCTTCTTCCACGCCTCGATGCCACCCGCGAGGGTGAAGACCGGCGTGTCCGTGGTTGCGAGCGGCGCGGCGAGGCGGCAGGCGTCGGCGGAGCGGCGGCCGCTCTTGCACTGCATCACGATCCGCTGACCCGGCTTGGCCTGTGACAGTGCCTGCGCGGGGTCGAAGCGCGAGAGCGGGAGGAGCGTTGCGCCGGCGATGTGCTCGCGGGCGAACTCGTCGGGCTCGCGCACGTCGATGAGGACCGCCTCGCCGCTGCCCAGCCACTGGCGGACCTGCGCGGGCGTGGCCTCTTGGAGCGCGGACACAGAAGGCGAAGAAGACGGCGTCGTGGTGCTGTTCTGGCTGGTCTTGGCGATCGCGGTCATTGGGGGCTCCTTGCGAGTGTCGCGAGACGTGATACCGGTCGGCGAGGGTGACAGATCGGAGTGGGCATGCTTTAGAGGCGAGAGGCAGGCTCAAGGTTCCCGATCGGGCCCAACGTGAGCGGGCGCGCCGGGGGCGACTGGAGCGGCTGGGCCGAAGACGCCGGGCATCACCCTAGTGTCCTGACTTCGAGATAACCGCACGATTCTTCGCGACACGGCCGAGAATGGTGTTGGCGTCGGCTGTCCAGACGAAGGGCTTC
>JBEIUO010000584.1:0-2716 GCA_040374335.1 Phycisphaeraceae bacterium | reverse complement strand
TGCGGCCCCGGCCACGCCGCGATCGACCTTGCCCAGATCGCCGGCCCCACAGGCCGCGTCGTCGGGATCGATGAGTCCGCCGCGTTCCTCAAGCAACTCAATGACCAGGTGATCGCCCGCCGCTACCGGAACGTCGAACGCGTCCTCGGGGACGTCCAGGAGCTCGAGGACGCCTTCCCGGGCGAGGCCTCGGTGTTCGACGTCGCCTACGCCCGCTGGGTCTTCTGCTTCCTCCAGCGTCCGGAGGACGTCGTCAAGGGGCTCTCTCGCCTCATGAAGTCCGGCGGCCGGGTCGCCGTTCAGGACTACTTCAACTACGACCGCTCCATGACCCTCGCCCCCCGTCGCGAGGCCTTCTCCAAGGTCATCAGCGCCGTCGCCGCCTCTTGGCGGGCCCGCGGGGGTGACACCGACATCATGGGCCGCCTCCCCGGCATGTTCGTCCGCAACGGCTTCCGGATCGACCACCTCGACGTCGTCCAGAAGATCGCCCGGCCCGGGACCACCATGTGGCACTGGCCCAACGCCTTCTGGCGGACCTTCACCCCCCGCCTCGTCGAAACCGGCTTCATCACCGAGGCCGACAAGACCGCCTTCGAGGCCGCCTGGCAGCAGGCCGCCACCGATCCCGCCAGCTTCATCCAGCTCCCGCCCGTCTACGAGCTCATCGTCACCAAACTCTGAAATACCGGGGCACGGCACGCGGGAAGGGGTTGGGTCCCCTACGATTTGCCCGCAATGGCCGCACAGAACCCGCACATCCGTAACTTCAGCATCATCGCCCACATCGACCACGGCAAGAGCACCCTCGCCGACCGGTTGCTGCAGGCCACCAACGCCGTCTCCGAGCGCGAGGCGAGGGAACAGATCCTCGACTCGATGGACATCGAACGCGAGCGCGGCATCACCATCAAGGCCTCCGCCGTCACCGTCTTCCACCACCACACACCCGGCGAAGCCTCCGACGAACTCGAGGTCGATGCCGCGGCAAAGTCCGGCACCGTCGACTCGGTCGGCTCCGGCGGTGAGGGCATCAAGACCCACGGTTCTCAGCTCTACATGCTGAACTTCATCGATACGCCGGGCCACGTCGACTTCAACTATGAAGTCAGCCGCGCCCTCAAGGCGTGCGAAGGGGCGATCCTCGTCGTCGACGCCACCCAGGGCGTTCAGGCCCAGACCCTCGTCAACGCCTACCTCGCGGTCAACGAAAATCTCACCATCATCCCCGTCATCAACAAGATCGACCTCCCCAGCGCCCGCACCGACGACGTCGCGATGGAAATCGAGCAGACCCTCGGGTTCAAGGCCGAAGAATGCCTCCAGGTCTCCGCCAAGACCGGCAAGGGCATCCCCGAACTCCTCGCCGCCATCTGCGAGCGCTTCCCCCCGCCCCGCGCCGCCGTCAGCAAGCAACTCCGCGCCCTCATCTTCGACGCCGTCTACGACGACTACCGCGGCGTCATCGTCTACGTCCGAGTCTTCGACGGTGAACTCAAGGTCGGCGACAAGATCCGCATGATGGGCGTCGGCCGAACCTTCCAAGTCACCGAAATCGGCAAGATGAACCCCAAGCCTTACCGCCTCCCCGGCGGCAAGATCGGCACCGGTGAAACAGCCTACGTCGTCGCGGCAATCCGCTCGCTGAAGGACGTCCGCGTCGGCGACACCATCACGCTCGACATCGACCCCGCCACCGAAGCCCTGCCCGGCTACCAGCCCCCGCGCCAGATGGTCTTCTGCGACTTCTACCCCGCGACCGACGAAGAAGGGGACGGCAGCGACTTCGAAGAACTCCGCGACGCCGTTGAAAAGCTCTCCCTCAACGACTCGTCCTTCACGTTCCAGCCCGTCCACAGCGAAGCCCTCGGCTTCGGCTTCCGCTGCGGCTTCCTCGGGCTCCTCCACATGGACATCATCCAGGAACGCCTCGAACGCGAGGGCAAAGTCCAGATCGTCCAGACCGCCCCCACCGTCTCCTACCACGTCCTCGTTCGCGGGCTCGACACCATCACCGGCGGCAACAGCCAGGCCCTCAAGCCCGTCGAACCCGGCAGCGTGTTCATGACCAACGTCCTGCCGAACATGCAGCTCCTCGAGGTTCACAACCCCGCCGACCTGCCCAACCTCGGCCACGTCGAACAAATCCGCGAACCCATCTGCCGCATCGAGATCATGACGCCGAAAGAATACATCGGCGACATCATGAAGCTCTGCCTCGAACGCCGCGGCCTCTACAAGCAGCAGTCCTTTGTCTCCACCGGTCGCGACATGCTGACTTTCGAGATCCCCCTCGCCGAGATCATCTACGACTTCTTCGACAAGATGAAGGGCATGACCAGCGGCTACGGCACGATGGACTACGAAGTCATCGAGTACCGCCCCGACAACCTCGTCAGGCTCGACATCCTCATCAACGGCGACCCCGTCGAAGCCCTCGCGATCATCGTCCACCGCGACAAGGCCGAACAGCGTGGCCGCGTACTCCTGAAACGCCTCAAGGAACAGATCCCCCGCCACCAGTTCGAAATCCCGCTTCAGGCCGCCATCGGCGGCAAGATCGTCGCCCGCGAAACGATCAAGGCCTTCCGCAAGGACGTTCTCGCCAAGTGCTACGGCGGCGACGTCTCTCGTAAGCGCAAGCTCCTCGAGAAGCAGAAGGAAGGCAAGAAGCGCATGAAGAACGTCGGCAGCGTCACGATCCCGCATGAAGCCT
>JBEIUO010000146.1:0-6366 GCA_040374335.1 Phycisphaeraceae bacterium | reverse complement strand
GCCGGCCTCGTGCCCCGCGCCGCTGCGTTTGATCCCTCCGGCAAGCGGCTCGCGTGCTGTTACGACTCGCGGCTCTTTGTCTACGACCTCCTCAGCGGAGAGCAGAGGGAGATCAAGCCTGTGCCTACGGGTCTGCAGTGCGTGGCGTGGAGCGGCGACGGCAAGTATCTCGCGCTCTCCTCGCATGGCGAGTATCAAGGCCCACCGTGGCATAAGCGAATCGGTCTGATCGACCCGAACACAGGAAGCGTGGTCCGGACATTCGATGGACTCCTCTCCAACACCGTGGCGTTCAGCGCCGACAGCACCAAGCTCGCGGCGGGCTTCACCGATGGCCGCGTCATGATGTGGCAGGTAGAAACCGGCGAGGTTGTCTGCGAGCTCAAGAGCGGCGAAGAGCCGTGCTATTCGGTGGCCTTCAGCCCGGACGGAACACGGCTTGCCGCGGGAGGCGCGGACAAAGTGATCCGCCTGTGGGACACCGCGACATTCGACATGGTGGCGGCCCTGCCGGGCCATGGTGCGTTCGTCTGGTCGCTGGTGTGGGACGCGACCGGAGAGCGTCTCGTCTCGACATCCTCTGATGGCACGGCCCGCGTGTGGGAGACTTCTCCGATCCAAACCCGTGTCGAGGCGGGCAAAGCGAGGGATGCCGCGGTGGTAAAGATCGGCCCGATGGTCGAGCGGCTCTTCGCGGAACTGAAGGACGCCGATCGAGTTGTCGAGGCGATAGATGCCGACGCTTCGCTCTCCGAGTTGGAGCAGCGCGTCGCGCGACAGTTGGTTCTGGCCAGAGGACTGCTCGATGAAGGCCCGCGGTAAAAGCGTGCGGTGCGCGCGACGCCCCGGAGGGAGGCACTGCGGCGACGCCCGGTGCATCCTGCTGGCGGGTGGAGGTGAGGGTATCCGGGAACCTCGCGAGCGCTGGCGTACTCTCATTGATTGCGGAGCAGATGCCGCAACGGATCATCGCACGGGAATCAGCTCGAGGAGCAACACCATGGCAGCAACACTCGGCAAGCGGATCATGATGGCAGGCGGAGCGGGCGCAGTCGCGGCAATGTTGCTCGCCGGTTGTGCGCACAAGGACACGGCTTCCCCGAGCGCCAACGCGCCCCAGGAAGGACCCCGGCCGGGGACCGTCGGCTACGACATGAACGTGTGGCACAGCCTGCTCGACGACAACACGAAGCTGCGCCGCGTCGTGACACACCTGGAGAACGGCATCGAGGCGACGACCGAATCGGACGATCCGGCCGTGGTCGCGAAGTTGGTGGACCACGCGACGGCGATGCAGCAGCGGATCGAGAAGGGCTCACGCGTGCGCGTCTGGGATCCAGTGTTCCGCGAGTTGTTCCAGAATCACCAGAACGTGAAGCTCGAGGTAACGACGCTGGAGAAGGGCGTCCGCATCGTCGAAACGACGAGCGATCCCGCAACGCTCGAGTTGATGCGGGCCCACGCGATGGGCGTGAGCGAGTTCGTACGCGAGGGATTCGAGACCTCGGGCCATGAAACGCCGCGGTTCGTGCCGACGGGATCGCTCCCGCTCAAAGAACTCGCGATCGGAGGAGTCCCCCACCGCTTCGTGCTCGGGCAGCCGGATGCGGCCCAACTCGCGGGACTCAAGAACGCGGGCGTGACCGGTGTGCTGAACTTCCGAAAGGAAGCAGAGTTGAAGGACTTCGACGAGAAGGATGCCGCCGGGCAGCACGGCTTGCAATACTGCGCGATCCCCTACAACGGCGCGGCGGAGTTGACCGACGAGGTCTTCGAAGCGGGGCGTGAAGCCCTGAAGAAGGCGAAGGCGCAGAAACAGGTCATCGCGCTGCACTGCCGCACCGGAAACCGAGTCGGGCCGGTATGGGCGGCGTACCGCGTGCTCGATGACGGCGTTGCAATGGAACAAGCAATCGCCGAAGCAAAGGCAATGCAAATGGTCGCCCCCGCCTACGAAGCAAGAGCCCGCGAATACGTCGCGGCACATTCCACGAAGTGACATCCACGGCTTTTTCCAGGCTGTTCCCGCTTTAGACTTGATTCCCGACCCGCTTATCCTAATATGTGGGCGTGCTCCGTCAGTGGTCGCTACCGGCCGCGGGTTGTGACTGGATGGCAGAAAACGCGGCTGAACCGAGGGTGCCATGTCGCACGTACCGGCCGCCTCCCTACTCGGACCGATCTCGAGAGATGCCCACCCGGCGCTCAGCGATGCTGAGGCGGTGTTGGAAGCGGAGGCCTGCCTGATGTGCGGAGGTCCATGCACGGGAGCGCCGTGTGTGGGCGCGTGTCCCGCGGGCATCGATATTCCCGGGTTCATCAAGGACATCGCAGAAGGACGCCCGCTCGAAGCCGCGGCCAAGATCTTCGAGGACAACATCCTCGGCGGCACGTGTGCGCGTGTGTGCCCGGTGGAGGTCTTGTGCCAAGGCTCCTGCGTGCTGCTGAAGGAAGGGCGACGGCCGATCCAGATCGGGCGGCTCCAGCGGTACGCGACGGACAAGGCACTCGACGCCGGCGTCCGCGTCGTCGCCGCGAGGTCTGCGCAGAAGCGGCGTGAGAGCGTTGGGGTAATCGGGGCGGGCCCCGCGGGATTGTCGTGCGCAGCGGAACTGGCGAAGCGCGGGTATCGCGTACTGGTCTACGAATACCGCGATTTCCCCGGCGGATTGGTGACGCGCGGGATAGCGCCGTACAAGCAGCAGTACCGGCCGCTCCCCGAAGAGCTGGAGCAGATCAAGTCGCTCGGCGTGCAGGTTCGATTCGGCGTGCGCGTCGGCGCAGACCTGAGCATCGAACAGTTGCGTGCACAGCACGACGCGATCTTCGTCGGGTGCGGGATGGGGGATGACATGGCGGCGAAGCTCCCCGGCGAGTGGTTGCCGGGTGTGTGGGAGTCGCTGAAGTTCATCGAGGCGCTCAAGCTAGGACCGGCCGGGGGATTGTCCATAGGGAAGCGGGTCGCGATCATCGGCGGTGGCAACACCGCGATCGATGTCGCACGCGAAGCTCTCATGCTCGGGGCTTCGGAAGTAACCAGCGCGAACACGGCGGTAGATGTCGCGAGGCAAGCCGTCATGCTGGGCGCAGCCGAAGTTAACGTGCTCTATCGCCGGGGCGAGGCGGACATGCCCGCGTTCGCCCACGAAGTCACCGCGGCCAAGCGTGAGGGCGTGAAGCTGATCACGCAGGTTGCGCCGGTCGAGTTCGTTGGAACCGATCGGGTCTCGGGCGTGAAGTGCGTGCGAATGCGCCTCGGCGCGCCCGACGCGTCCGGCAGACCACGTCCAGAGCCGATTCCGGGGTCGGAGTTCGTGGTCGAAGCAGACACCGTGGTGAAAGCCATTGGGCAGAAGCCGCAACGCGAGTTGTGCGAGGCGTTGGGGCTGGAGCTCAAGGGAAGCGTGGTCGCGGTGGACGGCGAGATGCGCACCGGAGTCGCCGGCATCTACGCCGGGGGAGACTGCATCAACGGGGGCTCGACGGTCGTGCAGGCGGTGAGGGACGGGCGAAAGGCGGCTCTGGCGATCGATCGCGCGCTCGCCGGAACAGTGCGAACAACGGGACCGCGCCGGGATGAGCCGCGGGTAGAGAGCGACAGCGGAGTCATGAAGCACTACCAGGGGGACTACAGGCTCACAACAGCACCCAAGCTCTGCAAAGGGTGCAACGTGTGCGTGACCGGGTGCCCGACCTCGACCCTGAAACTCGATGGAGCGAACAGGATCGAAGTCACGGACGCGGGAACGTGCGTCTTTTGCGGGCTTTGCGAGGCGAGGTGCCCGGACTTCGCGATCTGGGTCGTGCGTGGTTCCGAGGAACGGGCGCGGGTGTTTGCCCAGGAAGGCAGCGCGGTTTCATGAGCAGGCAACGTCTGATCCAGGGAAACGAAGCGTGCGCACACGCGGCTCTGTACGCGGGGTGTAACTTCTACGCGGGCTATCCGATCACACCAAGCTCCGAGGTCATGGAAATCCTCAGCCACGAACTCCCCGCCCGGGGACGTGTCTTCATCCAGATGGAAGACGAGATCGCTTCGATCTCGGCGATCATCGGCGCGGCGTGGGGCGGGGCCCGCGTGATGACAGCGACGAGCGGCCCCGGATTCTCGCTGATGCAGGAGGGCATCGGGTACGCGTCCATCACGGAAACACCCTGCGTCATCGTCAACTGCCAGCGCTGGGGACCTTCTACCGGACAGCCGACCAAGGGCGCACAGGGCGACGTGATGCAAGCGATCTGGGGAACCCACGGCGATCACGCGATCATCGTGCTCACCGCGTCCACGGTACGCGACACGTTTGACATGACCGTGAAAGCGTTCAACCTCGCGGAGGAGTACCGGGTGCCGGTGATCCTGCTGATGGACGAAGTGCTGGCGCACATGCGGGAGAACATCGCGTGGCCGGAACCGGGTGAGATCGCGGTGTTCGAGCGGAAGCTCCCGGAGAACCCCGCCACGTACAAGCCCTTCGGCGGAGCACAGTTCCTGCCGTTCGGAATGGGAGGCCGTTTCCACGTGACCGGTCTGGCGCACGGGGCAGAAGGCTTCGCCGTGTCGGACGACAAAGCCGCTGCACAACTGGAACGGATGGTCGGCAAGATCCGCGACCATGTACGCGAACTCGCGATGTTTGATCGCTACATGCTCGACGATGCAACGCTCGCGATCGTGTCCTACGGGATCACGAGCCGGCCGGCCCAGGCCGCGGTGGACCTGCTGCGGGCGGAGGGGATTCGCGCGGGTCTGCTGAGCCTGAAGACGCTCTGGCCCTTCCCGGATCACCTGATCACAGAGGTTGCAGAGCGTGCGGGCACGATCGTGGTCCCTGAGCTCAACATGGGCCAGATCGTGCGAGAAGTCGGGCGCGCAGCCGCGGGGCTGTGCGACATCGTCCCGATCAACCGAATCGACGGACATCTTCTGACCCCGGATCAGATCGCCGCGGGTGCGCGAGCCGCGGCAGCGAGCGGGAAGGCGGTGCACGCGTGAGCGATACCTACAGAAAGTTCCTGAGAACAAGTCAACTGCCCCACGTCTGGTGCCCCGGGTGCGGAAACGGGATGATCGTCAAAGCCCTGCTGGAGGCGGTCGGAGAACTCAAGCTCGATCAGAACAAGGTCGTGGTCGTGAGCGGCATCGGTTGCTCGGGACGGACTCCGTTCATCCTCGACTTCAACACGATGCACACGACCCACGGACGAGCCCTCGCGTTCGCGAGCGGCGTGAAGCTCGCAAACCCGGACCTGCACGTCATCGTCATCATGGGCGACGGCGACGCGTCGGCCATCGGCGGCAATCACTTCATCCACGCGTGCAGGCGGAACCTCGACGTCACCGCGCTGGTGTTCAACAACGGAATCTACGGGCTGACCGGCGGACAACTCGCGCCAACCACGCCGATGGGAAAGAAGAGCACCACGTCGCTCACGGGTAGCATCGAACCCGCGTTCGACCTCGTGAAGCTCGCGCTCGGCGCAGGCGCCGCGTTCGTCGCAAGAACAACGTCCTTCGACCACAAGCAGACAACCTCGTTCATCAAGCGGGCGATTCTGCACCGGGGCTTCTCGGTGATCGACATCCTGACCTCGTGCCCGACGTACTTCGGAAGGATGAACGAAGTCGCCGAACCCTACGACATGGTGCACTACTTACGCGACACCAGCTCCCCCATGCAGGACTGCACCTGCAGCGCAGGACACGAAGAAGACCAAAAGGCGGACCTCCTGCCCACCGGGATCTTCCGCGACGAAGAACGTGCGGACTACGGCTCGCAATACAAACTCAAGGTCGCCGCGGCAACGGCCAAGCGGGGTGGATCATGAACGACATGGTGCAACTGCGGTTCAGCGGTGCGGGCGGTCAGGGCCTTATCACCGCCGGCGTGATCCTGAGCGAGGCCGCCATGCTCGACGGCCGCAACGTGGTGCAGACCCAGACCTACGGCCCAGAGGCGAGACTCGGATCGAGCAAGGCCGAGGTCATCATCTCGAGCGGCACGATCGCGTACCCGGAGGTCACCAGCCCCGACGTGCTGCTGTGCATGTCGCAGGAAGCCGCCCGCAAGTACGCGATGAAGGCCGGGCCAGAGACACTCGTCATCCTCGACTCGACACTCATCGGCGAAGACATCGCCCCACCCGGACGCGTGGTGCGGCTGCCGATCACCGAGGCCGCGCTCAAGCTGGGCAGCAAGGTCGTCGCGAACACAGTGGCCCTTGGCGTGGTAAACGCGATCGTGGGCGTCGTACAACCCGAAAGCCTCTCCCGCGCGGTGCGGGCCCGGGTCCCAGCACGATTCGCCGACATGAACGACCGCGCCCTCTCCGCCGGCGGCGAACTCGCGGCAGGAGCGGCCGCAGGGG
>JBEIUO010000388.1:0-3726 GCA_040374335.1 Phycisphaeraceae bacterium | reverse complement strand
CTCCTCTGCCCCTCGCGGGGCAGGGAGAGGGACTGCATTCCTTCCACGGGTTGCGCTGCGCCCGCGAGGACGCGGGCTGCGCTTCTCCCGTGGCGACAGGCCTCGGCCCCGCTGGGGCCGGGAGGCGCGGGCGATGGGGATTGGGCGCGGCGGTGTGGGGTCGGAGGTGGAACGAAGACGCGACTGAAAGTCGCGGGAACCCAGCGGTCTGGAGACCGCTGCCACGCGCGGGGTGCATGAGCGGGGACCGCTCGTGGGGTAGTCAGCGGGCAGAGCCCACGGCCACTTAGGTTGCGGGGCTTGGGGTGGGCGTGGGTTCGGCGCGTTTTCTGAGCCAGCAGAGGGTGATGAAGGCGATTTCGATGAGGGCCCAGATTGCGACGTAGGTTTCGCCGCCGGAGCCGAAGCCGTAGCTGTGGAGGCCGGTGGCCATGACGTAGTTGACGCCGTAGAAGGTCCAGACGATGACGACCATGCCGAGGACGGCGGAGGCGGCGAGGCCGAAGTCTTCGATCCAGCGGACGTAGCGGGCGTGGAGGACGGCGAAGTAGGCGAGGATGCTGATGAGGGCCCAGGTCTCTTTGGGATCCCAGCCCCAGAAGCGGCCCCAGGATTCGGCGGCCCAGACGCCGCCGAGGATGGTGCCGGCGGTGAGGAGGACGAGGCCGATCTGGATGGTGCGGTAGGTTTGGACGACGAGGGCGGGTGAGCCGCGGTGGGGTTCGGTGTCGCGCTTGCGGAGGAGGACGTCTTTGATGAGGTAGGCGTGGCCGAGGACGGAGGCGACGACGAGGACGCCGTAGCTGGCGACGATGGTGAGGACGTGGATGGTGAGCCAGAAGTTGCTGCGGAGGACGGCGGGGATGGAGTTGGTGCGGTCGGTGAGGGGGACCAGGCCGGCGAAGAGAACGGAGATGAAGGCGGCGGCGACACCGGCGAAGAGGTACCAGCCTTTGCCGTTGTTGACGATCTGGGCGATGAGGCCGGCGGCGATACCGACGAGGCCCATCCAGATGAGTGATTCGAATGTGTTGGTGACTGGTGCGCGGTCGAGGATCGCGATGCGGAGGCCGAGGCCGAGGAAGTGTTCGGCGATGCCGAGCAGGCCGCAGATGACGGCGAGCATGGTGAGGGGCTTCTTGAGGAGGAGGCGGGAGAGGCCGAAGAGGATCATGGAGAGGCCGTAGAAGACGGCGGTTTTCTGCCAGGGCTTGTGGCGGTCGTAGAAGACTTCGAGGGAGACGGAGCGGGCGTCGTTGGGGGAAGGGGTGCCGAGGGCGGCGATGGCTTTGTGGAGTTGGTCGACGGGGGCGTCGAGGGGTTGATCGGCTTTGTACGCGGCCCCCACTGCTGCCCACGCGGCCTGGACGGGCTCGAGGCCGGGGTCGGCGACGAGTGCGCTGGCTTTGCGGTAGGAGGAGCCGTCGGAGGAGGGGATGACGGCGAGGGGTTCACCGCCGGCGAGGTTGGCGATGCGGTTGGCGGCGTTGCGGACGTTGAGGGCTTTGCGTTGGTTGGTGTCGGGCTTAGCCTGCGGGTCGCGGGCGCGGGCTTCTTCGAAGGACATGAGGATGGAGTTGAGGCCCTTGGTGTTGGCGAGTTCGGAGGGGCTGAAGAACCGCGTCTCGGCGTTGAGGCCGATGAGGCGCTTGAAGGGCTTGTCTTCGATGGTGACGATTTCGGCGTTGAGGAGCGACTCGCCCTTGAACATGCAGTCGAGGAGGAGCTGCATGGGTTCACGCTTGGAGTAGGGCGTGGGGCCGGAGGATGACCAGCGGGTGCGGCCGGTGACATCGACGGCGAGCCGCTGGGCGTAGGTCTCCAGGGGCATGGTGCGTCCGCCGTCTTTGACGGTGAGCTCGCCGAGGCGCTTCAGCGCGGGGTCAGTGCCCTGCGCCGACGGGGCTGCGTTCGCGGGGAGCGTCAGCAGGCAGGCCAGGAGCGTGAAGAGGAGGTGACGGAACATGACTCGACTCCTTCTGGACCGGGCGGATGGGGATACCGGGGTGGCCCCAGCTCATCGACCGGCTGTAGAACGTGATGACGACACCGATGCAGAGGAACGCGGACGAGACGTACGTGAGCCATAGGCCTGGGTCGCGCATGATGCTGAAGATGGACATCTTGTCGCCCATGAAGCCGGACTGGTAGACCTTCCATGGGCCGCGGGTGTAGGGGTGGTTCATGTAGATATCGAAGGGGATTTCGGCTTCGCCGGGTGCGCTGATGCCGACGTCGGACTGGTAGGCCATGGCCATTTCGGTGCCGGGGTAGTCGGTTTTGCGGAAGTCGGCGAGGCGGAGGGTGAAGGGGAGTTGAACGCGGCGGGGGCCGTAGTGGAGGAGGACGGTGCGTTTGTCGGGGGTGTTGAAGGGGGCCATTCCCTTCCAGGGGATGGTCTTGGACTCGGTGCTGTCGCCGATGCGGACGACGATGGCGGGCTTGTTCTCGACGGCGACGGGGATTTTGACGATGCGGGAGGTTTGGTGGGCGCGGGCGAGTTGCTGGTGGATGACGACTTCACGGCCACCGAGGGTGAGGGCCATGGGGTACTTCATTTCGGGGGTGAGGACCTTGCCGCGACCGTCGAGACCGATGTAGCCGATTTTGGTGGCGGCGACGGTGCCGAAGATGACGATGGTTTCGGGTTCGGCGTTGAGTGGGCCGGCGACGAGGCGGGAGGCGGAGTTGCCGGAGCCTTCGATGGGTTTGTCGATGATGAGGTCGGGGAAGTTCTCGAAGGCGATGTGTTTTTCGAGTGTGCCGCGACCGTCGCTGATGGTGACTTCGACGCCGGGATTGGCGGGGGAGCCGGGGGGGGCCTTCGCGGACCTGGTCGGCCATGACGATGGCGCGTTCGTAGCGGATGAGTTCGGTGATGAGCCAGCCGGGGATGACTTCATCGCCGACGTTTTTGAGTGGGAAGCGGTTGGGGCCGGCGACGAAGACGTATTGGCCTTGGTCGGCGGCGGAGGGTGTGGGAGGGGTCCAGTCGGAGCCTTCGGGGAGGACGAGAACGGTGAGGCCCAGGAGCATGGGGGGCGGGCCGGCTTTGTCGGGCTGACCGACCCACGCGGTTTGGGGGCCGGCGACGGGGGCGATGTCGACGGCGCGGAGGGGTTCGGGGCTGTCGTCGGCGACGAACTCTTCTTCGCGGCAGTTTTCCCAGCGTTCGAGGACGCGGACGGGGACGCCGGCGAGGGTGAAGGAGGAGTTGTTTGAGGGGGCGAGGGCGGCGTCGAGGCTGCTGAAGACACCGGCGTTGTGTTCGAGGACTTCGACTTGTTCGTCGGCGGTTTCGAAGACGTTGTGCATGGTGCCCTCTTGGAGGGCGAGGTGGCCTTCGACGCGTTCGAACATGGACCAGAAGCCGGCGGCGATGAGGGCGATGAGGGAGGCGTGGACGGTGACGAAGCCGATGTGGCGGCGCTTCAAGGGGAAGCGAGCGATGACGGCGAAGACGAGGCTGACGCAGACGAGGGCCATGGTGGCGATGAACCACCAGGAGCCGTAGACGAGTTCGCGTGCGACGCGGACGTTTTGGGTGGATTCGAGGTAGGTGCCGGCGGCGAGGCCGATGGCGACGAGGACGAGGATGGGGACGGCGAGTTGGATGCTGCCGAGGAAGAGGATGATGGAGCCGAGTTTGGTGTGGTGCCAGTCAAGGGTTTTTTTCATACCGAACTCCGGAAGCGGTTCGAGGGCGGGCGGTGGTGAGGAGGGGGG
>JBEIUO010000484.1:0-3171 GCA_040374335.1 Phycisphaeraceae bacterium | reverse complement strand
CTCGCAGGACCGCGCCACCCCGGAACAGGAACGACGCCTCGAAGAACGACGCGTGGACCGCGCACGAACCTGGGACTGCCGCGCATGCCCCGGCAGCTCGACCAACGACCTCGCGCTGGAGCTCTTCACCCTGGGTTACCTCCCCAAGGCAGTCTCCCCTGACGTCATCCGCGAAAACGGCCGATCCCTCGAGGAGCAACTCGGCTCGCTCCGGCTGTTCAACCGGCAAGTTGCCCGCCCCACAAACGGTGCCATTCTGCTCTTTGGCAAAGACCCGCTCCAGTTCTTCCCAGGCGCGTACGTTCAGTATGTCCGCTACTCCGGCACCACGCAGGAATCACCCATCGGCGAGCGCCGCCTCAGCGGCGACCTGTACACCGTCCTACGCGAGGCCGATCACCTCGCCCGCCAACTCGAAAACACCCGTCCCGTCCGCCAGCCCGACCTCTCCGAAACCCTCGTCGCCGACTACCCAGCACTCGCCCTCCACGAGTTTTTCGTCAACGCCATCATCCATCGAAACTACGACGGCTCGACATCCCCCATCATGATCAGCCACTACGCCGACCGCATCGAGGTGCAGAACGCCGGCGGCCTCTATGGCGACCTCTCCCCCGCCAACTTCCCGGGACTGGGCTCCTACCGCAACCCACTCCTCGCCGAGGCAGCCAAGATCCTCGGCCACGCCAACCGCTTCGGCAGCGGCATCGCCCGCGCCCAGGCCGTGCTCACGAAAAACGCCAGCCCGCCCGCACTCCTCGAACCCCGCGACAGCCACTTCCTGGTCACCATCAGGATCCGACCATGACAACCATCGCGTTCTTCAACAACAAAGGAGGCGTAGGCAAGACATCACTTGTTTATCATCTTTCATGGAAGCTCCAAGAACTTGGCCATCGTGTTCTTGTTTCTGACTTAGATCCACAATCGAATCTCACCAGCATGTTCCTTGACGACGACCAGATCGAAACGCTCTGGTCCACGACCTCCCCTGGCACGAGCATGCTCAACTGCGTCGATGATCTCAACAACCACCTGGGCGACATCAAGCCCGCGGCCCCGATCGCGATCGCAGACGGCCTGTACCTGGTGCCCGGGAGCCTCGCGCTCGGCCAGTTCGAGGACCGCCTCGCAAACGCATGGAACGACAGCCGCTCAGACAAGCCCACGACCCGCGCTGACGGCCTCCGGGTCATGTCCGCCTTCCACCGGGTGCTGGCCCAGGCCTCCGGAACCCTTCACGCCGACCTGACCCTAATCGACGTCGGCCCAAGCATCGGCGCGCTCAACCGCGCCGCCCTCATCACCGCCGACATGGTCGTGATCCCCCTCGCCGCCGACCTCTTCTCCCTCCAGGGCCTCCGCAACCTCGGCCCAACCCTCCGCGACTGGCGTAGCGGATGGCAGCGCCGCCTCGAACCCGACCTCCCTCCGGCCGCGATCCCGCTGCCATCCGGCACAATGACGCCGCTCGGATACGTCTTGCTCAACCCCTCCGTTCGCGAGAGCTACCCGGTGAAGTCCTACCTGAAGTGGGCCGCGAAGATCCCCGCTTCCTACGCCCGGGACATTCTAAACGCCGAACCGACGACTCCCGAGATCACCACCGACCCCAACCAACTCGCCATGATCCGGCACTTCAAGAGCCTCATGCCGATGGCCCAGGAAGCCCGCAAACCCATGTTCCAACTCACCGCCCGCGACGGTGCCATCGGCGGCCATGCCGGTGCCGTCCGCGATGCAGACCTCCAGTTCACCGCCCTCGCCCAGAAGCTTCTCCACCTCGCCTCGACATCCGCCAGCCCCATCGCCTAGCCTTCGACCTGCGCCACCCATCTCCTCAGGAGCCATCCCGCATGTCCACAACCGACACCGCTGCCGCACTCGCCAAGGGCCTTGAAGGCGTGCTCGCCGGAGAGACCCGCATCTGTTCCATCGAGCAGGGCGGCCTGCTCTACCGCGGCTACGAGATCCACGACCTCGCGCAGAACGCCACGTTCGAGGAAGTCGCCTTCGTCCTCCTCGAAGGCCACAAGCCCTCCGCCGCCGAGCTCGCCCGCTTCAAGGCCGAACTCGTCGCCGAGCGCTCCCTGCACCCCGCGGTCACCTCGTTCATCGAGAGCGTCGGCGGATACCTCGCCAGCGGCCGCGCCGTCCCGATGGACGTGATGCGCAGCTCGGTCAGCATCCTCGGCCACACCGACCCCGACGCGCAGGACAACAGCCCCGAGGCCAACCTCCGCAAGGCCAAGCGCCTGCTCGCCAAGTGCCCCACGATCATCGGCCACATGCAGAACGTGATCGACGGCCACGCCATCATCGGTCGCGAGCTCGGCGGTGATCCCAGCCTCTCCCACGCCGCGAACCTCCTGTACCTCATGACCGGCAAGAAGCCCGACGCCGAGGCGGCCCGCGTCATGGACGTCTCCCTGATCCTCTACGCCGAGCACGACTACAACGCCAGCACCTTCACCAGCCGCGTCATCGCCGGTACGCTCAGCGATATGCACGGCGCGGTCACCGGCGGCATCGCGGCACTCAAGGGCCCCCACCACGGCGGCGCCCACGAGGCCGCGATGGGCATGCTCCGCGAGATCCGCGCGTACGTCGAAGGCGGCAAGGGCTCGATCAACGACTTCATGCAGAACGCTTTCGTGACCAAGCGCAAGCTCATGGGCTTCGGCCACCGCGTCTACAAGAACGGCGACCACCGCGCCCCGATCCTCAACAAGCTCGGCCGCAAGCTCGCCCAGGCCAAGGGCCCCGAGTTCCTCCGCTGGTTCGAGATCGGCGACGAGGTCGAGGCCATCATGCTCCGCGACAAGAAGATCCACCCCAACGTCGACTTCCCCTGCGGCATGACGTACTTCGTGATGGGCATCCCCGTCCCCCAGTACACGCCCATCTTCGTCGCCTCGCGCGTCTCGGGCTGGTGCGCTCACATCATGGAACAGCACGCCAACAACCGCATCATCCGCCCGCTGAGCAAGTACACCGGCGCGCCGCTCCGGCCGTGGAAGGGCTGATCGCCCGTTGGTGACGTCTCACGTCGTCGCCGCTTCAGACAGGTGACGCTCGAGTTCATCCCCGTACGCCTTGAAGCTCCGCAAGGGCGAGCGTTCGTGCACGCCCTTGGGCGAGGGGAGCATGAATCTCCCCTCCACCACCGCG
>JBEIUO010000442.1:0-3383 GCA_040374335.1 Phycisphaeraceae bacterium | reverse complement strand
TGTCGAAGAAGTGGATCGGCAGGTTACTCGTGATCCCGCCATCGGCGAAGTACACGCGCTCGTACCGCATGGGATCCGCGCGGTAGTCCGGGTGGTACAGCGGCACCAGCGAGAAGAGCACCGGGAAGCTGAGGCTCATCCGCACGCCGAGGATCACCGGCAGTTTGTCCCGCGTCGGCAAGGGCAGCAGGTGCGAGGGCATCTCCGGAGGCTTGCGGATCTTGTTGCCCTCCGCGATGAGATAGTCCACCACGTACCCCGGGAAGTACGCGAGCAACTCATCCGGCGAGAACGCGAACCGGTTGTCGAGGTTCGGAAGCACGTACGGCCGACCGAACGAGAGGCACGTGCTCACCAGTTGCAACTGGATCGACTGGTGCCCGGTCATCGTGCTCTTCAGATGATCCGGAATCGGGGCGGCCCACAGATCACCGAACGTGAGCGGACGCCCCTCGGGCATCCCGGCGATCGTGTCCATCCGCTCGGACAACCATCGAGTCAGCGAGGGCAACGAGCCCCGCGGCAGCGAAGCGCCGTTGGCCATCCCCGTGCAGAGGCCGTGCCCGTTCTCGGTGAACGGCTCGATCGCCGACTGCCAGAGCAGCAACCTCGCGAAAGCAAAGTACAGACGCGCCGTGTCGAACAGCCCGCGGTCTTCCTTCTTCGCGATGGAGCGCAAGAACGTAGCGAACAGCCGGTTCGTCCTCGCGTCGGGGCGGAAGAGTTCCAGCAGCTTCCCCTCGCCGCCGATCAGGCCCGGGATCTCCGCGAGGAGCCGGTATCCCTCGTCGCTCCCGTTCCGCCAGCGCAGTTCCGCCGCCGCGGCCATTCCCGCCGCGATGGCGCCCGCCGAGGTCCCGCCGATCCCCGAGAGCGTGAACCGCTGCCGGATCTCATCGATCGCCGGCGGGTACAGGATCCCGCTGGTGATGCCACCCTTGAGCACGAGGTCGCAGACGAGGCTTGGGCTCGTACTCATGTCGACGCTTCTTTCTTATATACACATTACTTCGGCCAACCCTCCGGCATCCACTCCGGCAGGTCCTTGATCGATTCCCTCGCACCGGCCGACGTCGGCACGCCCCACGCGACGAAGAAGGGCCCAAGGTTCTTCCCGCACGCGCGGCTGAACCGGACCATCCACTGATCACGCTTCTGGTCGTCGCCCTTGGGCCGCTGGTCGCGGGGCAGGTCGCGGTACTCCGCGAAGACCTTTTTGAACGTCTCCCAGCCGAAAGCCTTCTGCAACTGGACGTACATGTGCAGCGCGAGGAACGGATCACTCTGCCACTGCTCGAACTTGGCACCGTCCGCGAGGTACTTCTCCAGCGAGGGCGGCGTGTTGACGGCGCCGTGCCCGCGGTCCCCGGGTTTGGGCGTGCAGATGGTGTCGATCGCGTGGAGCGCGAACAGGTTGCAGGTCACTTCGCCGGTCCCACCGAACGTCCAGTCGCCCTCCTGGTGGTTGTGCCCCAACTCATGCAGCAACCCCCACGTCCCCTCGCGCAGCCGCGCGACGCCCACCATGTCGTCGACCGCGTCAAGGTGCGTCATGATCGGGTAGCCGCTGTGCATGTACCCAGCGCTGATCTGAACATCCGGCACGAACCGGTGCGGCCGATCCGGCACGATCGGTATCGTGCCCAGCGTCGCGTGCGCGTCGCTGATCTGATCCCAGAACCGGATCAACTCCTCAGGGTTCTCGAGCGTCCGCAGGGCCGCGCTGGGCACGCTGACGATGACCTTCCGCGACTCGATCTCACCCCACGGCCCCGGCGCGTTCCGCAGCGTCTTCCACTCCTCGGCGGTCGTCTTGCCGAGCACGTAGCGGGGCGACTCCACGGCGCCCGCGACGACGAACGTCCCGGTGCCCTCTCGCTTGCGCGGGATCTCGATGTACACCAGACCACCGAACGCGCTGGCCACCTGCGTCTCGCCCGCTTTGAGCTGCCACTGGCGGGAGATGTCCGGCACGCGCGACCACTTGTCGTGGTGCCACAGGTGATCCGTGTGGCACCCGATCCGGACGCTCGCCCCGTGCGTGTCCGCCGCCTTGATCGTGATGACCTCGCCCGCCGCGGCGTACAGCCCTGTGCTATGCCACCCCGGGACCGTGAGATCAAGGGTGAGTTCCCGCGTGATCCGCGGCGCGTCGGTCGCCACCGATCCCGGGAACGATGCCGCGGCGGGATGCGCCTTCACATCGCGTGCAGACGTGCGCCGTTCAAGGTCCACCTGCAGCGAGAGCAGAACCCGGGCGACGCCATCCTTCGCGCGGAGGGGCTTGCCCTGCGAGGGCGTGAGTTCGGCGGAACTGGCGGCGAGCAGCTTTGTCGCACGGGCATGGAGCACGTGCGACGGCGGCAGTGCGCGGAGCGCGGCGATGAGGGTCTTGGACTGCTGCCCGGCGAGCTCGCTGCGGTCTCGCACCGCGGCCTCGAGCGCGAGCATCGCGCTCGCCGCGTGCAACGACTCGGGCACCGGGCCGATCGTGAACTCGCCGGCGCCGGTGGGGTCGAGCGTGCCGTCGCACCACGCGATGCCCGCATCGATCAGCAACTGATTGCCGGGGTGGTCCAAGATGGTCTTACCCGCGTTCAACTGGAGCCAGCCCCAACCGAGTCCAGCCGTGAGAAGCCCCCCACCGCCCTTGAGGTATGTCGCAAGCTCGCGGCGCTCCGCGGGGCCGATGGAGTGGCTGTCGACGACAACCGCGCCGTACTCGGAGAGCGTCTCGTGCCACTTGGGTTTGAGTGCCACGGCGCTGAAGCCGTTGGCGTTGAGCAGGGCCACCATCGCGTCGTTGCGCCAGACGCCGATCTTCGCCGTGGGCGAGCGGCCGAGCCAGTTGGCCGCGTTGAGGACGAATGCTCGCGTGCCCGCGTGATCGAGGGACTTGGCCTCGATCATGCCACCGTGGCCGAGGACGACAACGCGGCCCTTCTCCCACTCGGCGCCTGCCGCGACGGGTAGGACGGCCTTGTCTTCCTTGCCGGTTGCTATGACGAAGGCACGATCACCGAAGACCGCGAGCGGACCGGGAACACCGGCGGACGCGAGCGCGGGGACTCCGGTGACGAGTGTGTCGCGCGAGGGCGCGACGGGCTGCGCCTGCTGCGGCAGAGCGATCGCGCAGGGCGATGAGAGGGCGAGGAGAAGCGTGGCGAGCATGAGCGAGCGTGGGCTTCGTTGCATGGCGTGATGATACCACACGGGGCGGCTTGGGCGGGGCGTTGTGTGTGGGCACCGCTGAGGTTTACCGGTGCGCGACGGCCCGCGGTTTCCGCGCCTGCAGCGCCTCGCGGCAAAGCGCGATGAGCCGTGGCTCATCGATGGGCTTGCTCCCGTAGACGTCACAGCCTGCCTGACGACAGCGGTCCGCG
>JBEIUO010000169.1:0-6056 GCA_040374335.1 Phycisphaeraceae bacterium | reverse complement strand
GTCCGTCGGGGGCGAGGATGGGGTCGGAGACCGCGGCAAAGGAGGCGTCGTGGAGCGGGGCGGGCGCGCCGGTGATGGCGACGGTGCGGAGAGAGACGGCTTGCGCGTGGGCGAGAGAGGAGCAGATGAGGAGAGGGAGGAGGTGGTGGGCGCGCATGGGTGGGCCTTTGGGGAGTGGGCGCGTGGGGCGGATCGACGGTGGCCATACCGGCGTGCGCGGGAGGGGTTGCGGGGATGGGAAGGGCTTAGCGGAGTTGCTCGAGACCGATGACGCGGTAGGAGCCTGTCCCATCGCCGTGGGCCTCCGCGATGCGGGGGAGGAGGCCGGTGGGGTCTTCTTCGAGGAACTGGATGATCTTGATGACGACCGGGCGGGAGCCGTCGGCGGCGCGGGGGTTGAGCTGGTCGAGGCGTGCGAGGGCGAGGTCGGAGGCGGACTGGGTATCGCCGGCGGCGGAGCGGCGGATGGAGCGGGTGAGGAGGAAGACGAGGTCGGGGCCTTCGCGGACGGCGGCCTCGAGACCGGCGAGCGGGTCGGAGGCCCAGCGGGGCTGGACTTCGGCGAGCCACTCGTGGAGGGCGATGCGGACGGTGTCGTCGCGGGGGACGAAGCCACCGGACTGGGCGCGGAAGACGCGGACCTCGGCGGCGGGGTCGGAGGCGCGGCGGCGGGAGACGATGACCTGGAAGCGTTGCTCGGGGGCGAGCCGTCCGATGGAGCGTTCGAGCTCGGCCTTCACGAATGGAAGGCAACTGGTCATGGGCCCGGAGCCGTCAACGACGTAGACGATGCGGCGTGCGCGGAGGCCTTCGACGCCGGCGAAGGAGGCGACCGGGGAAGTGGTGGATGTGGGTGCGACGGTTGGCGCGGGAGTGGAAGCTTGGATGGAGGGCGGCGCGGCGGGTGTGGGCGGCGGCGGTGTGGGGGCGGGGGCTGGGGTTTCGGTGATGGGGGCCGGGGGCGCGACGTCGCTGACGGCGGACTGCGGGGGAGGCGTAGGAGTAGGCGCGGGGGGCTGGGGCGTGGGCGCGGGGGGAGGCGCGGTCTCGAGGGAGATGAAGCGGGTGGGGACGCCTTCGGTATCGATGAGGGTGGTGCGCGCGGGGCGTGAGCCGGCGAGGCCGAGGGCGACGATGGCGGCACCGTGGGCGGCGAGGGAGAGGGCGATGGAGGTCAAGACGAGGGCGCGACGCGAGCGCGGCGAGGTGAGGAGGCGGAGGAATGGGAGGAGGGGCGTCACGCGGCAATTATCGGCCGGTGGGCGGGGCGGGGTTGGGAATGTTGGCCGGGGGGCTTAGGCGGCGCGCTGGGTCCAGCGGGGGCCGTCGGAGATGAGGGAGAGGGCGAGTGCCGCGGGGATGGGTTTGGAGAAGTGGTAGCCCTGGGCGAAGTCGCAGTCGAGGGCCTGGAGCTGGACCATGTGCTGAGGGGTTTCGACGCCCTCGGCGACGACGCGAACGTTGAGGTTGTGGGCGAGGGTGACGATGGCCTGGACGACGGCGGCGTAGTCGCGGCTGCTGCCGAGGGTGTCGGCGAAGGCGCGGTCGATCTTGAGGACGTCGATAGGGAAGCGGTGGAGGCAACTGAGGGAGGAGTGGCCGGTGCCGAAGTCGTCCATGAGGATCTTGCAGCCGAGCTGGCGGAGGCGGTCGAGGGTTCGGACGATGGTGGAGGTTGCGCCCATGACGGCGTTCTCGGTGACTTCGACGTGGACGGAGGTGGCGTCGACGCCGTGGGAGGTGAGCATGTCGAAGAGGTTGTCGGAGAACTGCTCGTCGAGGATCTGGAGGCGGGAGACGTTGACGCTGACGTAGATCTTCTCGGCGGCGGGTTCCTGTTCGCGCCACTGGCGGAGGTCGCGTGCGACCTGGCCGATGACCCAGAGGCCGATCTTCTGGATCTGGCCGGATTCTTCGGCGACGGGGATGAAGTTGTCGGGGGCGACGCGGCCCTTGGTGGGGTGGTTCCAGCGGAGGAGGGCTTCGAAGCCGGCGATGCGGCCGGACTCGAGGCAGACGATGGGCTGGTACTCGACGAAGAACTCCTGGCGTTCTATGGCGCGGCGGAGGTCGGCTTCGACGGTGAGGCGTTGGAGCACGGCGGCGTGCATGTTCTGGTCGAAGAGGGCGAAGCGGTCTTTGCCGGAGTACTTGGCCTGGTACATGGCGGTGTCGGCTTCGCGGAGCAGGATGTCGGCGGACTTGCCGGGGCTCCAGACGCTGATGCCGATGCTGGCGCCGACGACGACGCTGCGTTCACCGATCTGCATGGGGGCGTGGACGACTTCGCGGAGGCGCTGGGCGACGCGGATGGCGGTGGCGGCGTCGCCGACGTCTTCGAGGAGGACGACGAACTCGTCGCCGCCGAGGCGGCTGGCGAGTGCGCTGACGCCGCGGGCGAGGGTGTCGCAGGTGCGGACGGCGGCGAGGAGGCGGTTGCTGACTTCGACGAGGACTTTGTCGCCGGTGTCGTGGCCGAGGCTGTCGTTGATGAGTTTGAAGTTATCGAGATCGAGGAAGAGGAGGGCGCAGGACTGGTCGGGTTGGCGGCGGAGGCGTTCGACGCAGTGGTGGAGGCGTTCGAGGAGGAGGGTTCGGTTGGGGAGGGTGGTGAGGGAGTCGTGGGTGGCGTCGTGCCGGAGGCGTTCCTCGACGGCGCACTTGGCTTCGAGTTCGCGTTCGAGGCCGGCATTGGCGGACTGGAGTTGCTTGACGTGCTGCTGGGCGAGGTCCCACTTCTGGGAGAGGGCGAGGGCGAGCTGCTGGACTTCGTCGGGGTCGAAGGGTTTGCGGAGGAAGAGGAGTTGGTCGGAGCGGCCGAGGCGGGAGACGATGTCGGAGAGTTTGTAGTCGCTGTGTGCGGAGCAGATGACGACCTGGAGGTTGGGGTCGCGGCTCCAGAGTTTTTCGATGGTTTCGACGCCGTCCCAGCCTGGGGGCATGCGGAGGTCGACGAAGGCGACGGCGAAGGGTTCAGCGCGGTCGAGTGCTTCGCAGACTTGCTGGTAGGCGTCGGTGCCTTGGAGGCAGTGGGTGAGTTCGTAGCCTTCGGTGACGACGGCGGTGGTTGGGCCACCGCCGAAGATGGCGGCTTCGAGGGCGTCGAGATCGCCGGCGTTACGGACGGGGCAGAGGACGCGGGTGTAATCGTCGTGGATCGACTGGTTGTCGTCGACGATGAGGACGCGACGATTGGGCTTGGTTTCGCTGTTCATGCGGCCGCTCTCCGTTCCGCTGTGTCTACAGGGAACTCGATTCGGAATGTGGCACCCTGGTCGGGGCCGTCGCTCCAGGCGTCGATCTCGCCGCGGAGTTGTTCGATGGTGGTGGCGCAGTAGTGGAGGCCGAGGCCGTGGCCGTCGGACTTGGTGGTGTAGCCTTGGCGGAAGAAGTTGGCGCGTTGGTCTTTGGTGAAGCCTGGGCCTTGGTCGCTGACTTCGATCCAGACGCGACCGGCGGCGGTGGTGCCGGAGCGGAGGGAGATGACGCGGCGGATCTGGGGGAGGTCTTTGACGGCTTGGGCGGCGTTGGTGAGGAAGTTGACGAGGACTTGCTGGAGTTTGGCGCGGTGGAAGCCGGCGGTGAGGGTGGGGATGGGCGCGGTGAGGAGGGTGACGCCGTGGCGGTCGAGGCTTGGGCGGACGAGGCTGGCGGCGCCGGTGAGGACGGATTCGAGGGAGAGTTGTTCGGCGACTTCGGGGGCGTGGGCGATGTCCTGGTGGGTGCTGACGATTTCGTTGACGTGGGCGAGGCAGGTGTCGAGGCGTTCGCACTCGCGGGCGATGTTGGTATGTTCGTCTTCGAGGCCGTCGGCGAGTTTGGCGATGAAGCCGGGGAGTTGCTGAGCGCGTGGGTCGTTGGCGAAGAAGTCGGCGAGGTTGGATTGGGAGGCGAGGAGGGCGGCGACTTTCTTGAGGGACGTGGACTTGGAGTCGGCGGACATGCGGCGGAGGGTGGACATGCTGACGGTGGCGCTGTTCATGGCGTTGCCGACGTTGTGCAGGACGCCGGAGGCGACTTCGGCCATACCGGCGCGGCGGGACATGTCGGCGACTTCGCGGCGGGCTTCTTCGAGGCCGGCGACCATGGCGTCGAACTCGTCGGCGAGTTGGCCGATTTCGTTGCGTTCGGGGGAGTTGAGGCGGCGGGAGAGGTCGCCGGTGGCACCCACGTCGGCGGCGTGGCGGCGGAGTTTGACGATCGGCGCGACGACGCGGTGCTGCAGGACGCCGATGAGGCAGGCGGTGATGGCGCCGGCGCTGATGAGCATGAGCATGAGGCCCATGGAGCTGCTTTTCTGGCCTTCGGCGCTGATGGAGCGGGGGATGCGGCACTGCGCGGCGATGGCGTCGCCGGGCTTCAGGACGGCGAGGGCTTTGGAGGCGAGGATGGTGTCGTTGTCGGCGGTGGAGAGGGAGGGAGTGGGCGTGACGCCGAGCGCGGCGGAGCCGGTGAGGAGAGAGAAGTCGACGCCGACTTGTTCGCGGAGTTGGGTGAGGGCGGAGTCGGTGAGGAAGCGGGCGGCGATGAAGCGGCCGACGGAGGGGGCGTTGCCGGCGGTGGGGACGACGGGGCGGGAGGTGATCAGCGTGGGCCCGCGGCTGGTGACGATGATGCCGGCGCGGGCGGGGGCGGAGGCGCCGGGGAAGAAGAGGTCGTCTTCTTCGAAGCGGTCGGCGGCGAACTCCGGCATGGCGGAGTGCTGGTAGGTTTCAGGGTCGCGGATACTGGAGAAGAGGACCTTGCCGGTGGCGTCGGTGAAGATGAAGACGGGGGTGTGGCACTGTTCCCAGTACTCTTCGGCGGCGAAGTTGCTTTGGACGAAGGCCTGAGCGTCGGACTCGCCCTTGATCCACTTGTACGCGTCGTCCCAATCGGACCATTCGAGGGCGAAGCGGTCGATGCTCTGGACTTCGCGTTCGATGGCGGCGTTGACTCGTTCGGCGTCCTGGGTGGCGAGGGAGTCTTCGAGGGTTTGGTAGCTTGGGCCGACGACGAGGTGCTGAACGAGAACGTTCGCGACGGTGAGCAGTGCGAAGACGCCGAGGATCGTGAGGCTGATCTGGACGCGGAGTTTCATGCACTGGGTCCGGTTGTGCGATACCCCACCGGCGTGGGGATGCTGATCGGACTTTCGGCGTGATCGGTCCCGACCTTCACCCAAATGGCGGGGGTGACCCGAGAACTGGGGTTGTTAGTCGCCTCGGAAGGGGAGCGGGACCCGGACAGAGCCCTCCCAGGCTTTGTCGCCGGCTTCGGCGAGGGGGTTGGCGCGGAGTTCGACTTCGGCGCGGGACCAGTCGGAGGAGATGAGGATGGAGAGGTCGGCGGAGTGCTCGCGGGCGAGGGCGGGGCCGTCGGTGGTCCATTCGAGGGGGATTTCGCGCCAGTCTTTCATGACGGGTCGGTCGATTTCGGCACCGCCGCCGCCGCGAGCGAGGATGGTGTCGTTGAGGCGGAGCTCGACGGCGAAGCCGAGGACGCAGGTGATGGCGGACCAGTCGGGGGAGGATGCGCGGTCGTCGACGCGGAGGGTGAGGGAGGAGCCGTCGTCGAGGAGGCGGGGGTCGAGGGCGGCGGCGACGTGGTGGTCGATGCCGGTGCGAGGGGTGAAGAGATCGGAGAGGTCGACGAGCTTGGGGGCTTTGAAGTAGGTGCGTTTGGTGAGGGAGAGGGCGTCGTTGACGACGTATTCGAGGTCGATGGGGATGGTGTTGTTGGCGATGAGGTCGGGGGGGATTTCCCAGCGGTAGGAGGAGCCGGAGGTGTAGCTTTCGCGGGTCTGGCGGCGGTCTGGGGAGGTGGGGCGGATGGACTCGAGGCCGAGGCGTGGGTTTGCGGGGTCGGACATCCAGGCGGGTATGGGAGCGCCCTTGGCCCATCGCTTGGGGAGCCAGATCCAGGGGCTGGGGGAGACGTCCTTGAGGACGCGGGTGAGGAAGCGCTGCGCGGGGGCGTCAGGGATTGTGTTGTCGTGGAGGCGTCGCCAGACTTCCTGCGTGAGGCGTTCGGAGAAGGTGAGATCGGAGAGGTTGAAGAGGGTTCGGGCGGTCGGG
>JBEIUO010000803.1:0-1647 GCA_040374335.1 Phycisphaeraceae bacterium | reverse complement strand
CAACCACCCACACCCTCCCCCACGCCAACCGAGAGAACCAACGGTGCTGACATACTAAAGCCCGGGCTGCGATGCCCGGGCGTCACCACACACTCCAACACTCTCCAGTTCAGCCCATGTTCGGCCCAAGGCCGCCAAGCATCCCTCAAGCACCGCTTATTCCGCAACTTTGCTGGCATCACCCCCACCGTGTGGCACTCTCTTCATGGGCCCTCGTCGTGGGAGAACGCTGATGCTGCGCAGACACAGATTCGTAAGCACCTCCATCGTGATGTTGCTCAGCGGCACCGCGCCGGCCCAAGTCGACCCCAACAGCGGCATCGACTTCGTCACCATCGGCGCTGTGGGGAATGCGCCATATCAAGGCCCTTCCGGCAACGTCGTCGGGCGGGGCCGCGTGGACTACGAGTACCGTATCGGTCGGCTTGAAGTCACGACATCGCAATGGGTGGAGTTCATGAACGCGGCCCTCGACCGCCCTTCGACGGACCGC
The DNA here is from genome assembly GCA_040374335.1 of Phycisphaeraceae bacterium. GTDB lineage: Bacteria > Planctomycetota > Phycisphaerae > Phycisphaerales > UBA1924 > JBEIUO01. The sequence continues at coordinate 1,154 of JBEIUO010000803.1, read as the reverse complement.
ATTCCGCACGTCTTTGCCCCAGACACCTGGGGTGCTCGCGGTGTAACTGCCCAGAACGGCGGCAGGCGTTGGGAGGCAACGCCAACCGGCGCCATGCTCCCCGCGAGCGCGATCGATTGGCGCACGTGCGCGATCTACTGCAACTGGTTGCACAACGAGAAGAGCCTCGATCGCTCCGCGTTCATGAACGGTGCCTATGACGTTGCTACGTTCGGGTATGTCGGCCAGACATCGATGTTCACGGATCAGTTGACCCGCAGCGCGGGCGCGCGGTACTGGATTCCCTCCCTCGACGAGTGGGTCAAGGCCGCCCATTACGACCCGAACAAGCAGAACGCCGACGGCACCGCCGGCGGGTACTGGACCTACGGCAACTCGAGCGACACGCCTTTCGTCTCCGGCCCCCCGGGCGTGCTTGTAAACGGAGTTCCGGCAACCGTCAACACCGGTTGGCAGTTCGACCGCTTCCCCGGCTACGACCCCTTCGGAGTGCCACTCGGCGCGTATGCGAACGTCGTGAGCCCATGGGGGTTGCTTGACGTTGCGGGCGGGACGTCAGAATGGACGGAAGATTGGACACGCTTCCCTGACGAAGAGTTTCCTCGTTCTCGAACCATGGAGGGTTCCTCCCGATACTACTTCTCTTTCTCTGGTGATCGTGTGGATCGCAGCCACGCAGGGCGTTGGCCTACCGATTTTGACGACGAGAACGGTTTTCGTATTGCCGCGAGTGTTCCCGCGCCGGGCGTGTCGCTCGTCGCGGCTATGTGTTGCATCCGAACACTGAACTCTCGCCGGAGATCGAGGTATGAAAACGCTCTGGATGGTAGCGGTCGGGGGCCTCGCGCAGGTCGCGTGCGGTCAGGATGGGTTCGTCGGGTACCGTGTCTTTGAGGGGAGCACACTCCGCTCCCAGCAGGTCGTGGGCGGCTTGGCGGTCACTTCGCCCTTCTCGCCGCTTCGGATTGATCTCGAGTCGCTGTTCGCTGGACCGGTGCCCGCGAACGTCACCGTACAGGTGTACGACGTGAACGCGCAGGGTGTTCCTGGTGGCAGCTCCGAGAGCCTTGGAACGATCACGATCGTCGGACGCGCGTCCTCTATCGTGTACGCATGGGTCGCCGACGGGGATCACGCGACGTCAAGCAGCTTTG
>JBEIUO010000179.1:0-5822 GCA_040374335.1 Phycisphaeraceae bacterium | reverse complement strand
CCGCCCCGAGCGTCCGCTTCCTTGAAATCGACGGCACGCTCAAGCGCGTCTACGGCCCCAACCTCTCCGCAGGCATGACCGGTCAGCAGTCCGCTCAGACCTTCATCAAGAGCTTCGTCACCCTCTTCGGCGCGACCCCCGCCGAGCTCGAAGCCTGGGCCCTCTGCCCCCACGGTGGCAACGCCATCCCCCTCATGCCAGGCGATGACGGCGCCCCCAAGTTCACCCTCCACACCTTCCGTCAGGTCCTCGACGGCATCCCCGTCTACCGCTCCGACCTCCGCCTCCTCACCCGAAACACCCGCGCCAACGACCTCGTCTGGGTCGGCAACGCCCTCCGCCCCGTCGCGGGAATGGCCATCGACCCCGCCGCGAGAACCGCTCCCAACACCAAGGCCGCCTTCGCCGCCGCTGAGACCCTCCTCCCGGCCCTCGCGGGCGGCACGTTCTCACAGCCCGAACTGACCATCTTCGCTGGCGTCGACGCGGCCAAGCCCGCGCCCCTGCTCGCGGTGGTCTTCTCCGCCAAGACCATCGCCCAGCCCTGGGAGATCGGCTACGGCGAGTGGGAGATCGTCGCCGATGCCGCGACCGGCGAGATCCTGCACTCCGAGAGCAAGGTCCACGATGTGGACGTCTCGGGCCGGATCAGCGGGCTTGCAACCAACGGAACCCGGGCCGCGGAGTGCGACCCCGAGACCGACCGGGGCCTTCCCCACGCGCTCGTGACCATCGGTGCGCAGACCGGGTACTCCGATGCCGCGGGTAACTACACCTTGACGGGCGTTCCCGCCGGCAACTACACGGTCAGCGCCGGCCCGAGCGGGCGGTACTTCGACACCTACAACCCCACCGCCCTCGTCCCCGCGACGACCGGCGCCACCAACGTGCCCAACATCCAACTGAACGCCGCGAACACGGACGAAACCGTTCGCGCCGGCGTGAACGCGTACCTCCAGGCGAACGTCGTCCGCGACATGATCGTGGCGGCGAGCCCGTCCTACCCGACCATCGCGGGCCAGCTCGACTTCCGCATCAACGTCGCGGTAACGGGCACGTGCAACGCCTTCTACAACGGCTCATCGATCAACTTCTACAACGCCGGCGGCGGGTGCAACAACACCGCGTTCTATGACGTCGTCCACCACGAGTTCGGCCACCACGTGGTCGCGACCGGCGGCTCGGGCCAAGGCCAGTACGGCGAAGGCACCGGCGACTGCATGGGCGTCATCCTCTCCGATCAACCGCAGCTGGGCATCGGGTTCCAGTCTTGCGCCGGCGGCATCCGCACCGCGAACAACACCCTCCAGTACCCCCAAGATCCCGCCGTCGTTCCGATCCACACCGCCGGTCAGCTCATCTCGGGCTGCGTGTGGTCGACGCGCAACCAGCTCGTCGCCGCGGGCGTGAGCGGGTACCAGACGCTGCTGAAGCAACTGTGCGTGAACGCGGTTCCCCTGCACTCGGGCACCACCATCGCGCCCGACATCACGGTCGACTGGCTGACGCTCGACGACACCGACGGCAACATCAACAACGGGACTCCGCACTACGCGCAGATCAACGCGGGCTTCACCGCGCACAACATGGACGGGCCGGCACTCACGGTGGTGGACTTCGTCTTCCCCGACGGGCTGCCGGGCGGCAACGTCGCCCCGGAAGCGTCCACGAACATCCGGGTCAACGTCGTGGGGCTCTCGGGCACTCCGCTGGACAACTCTGGCGTGCTCACGTACCGCGTCGACTCGGGCTCAAACACCAGCGTCCCGATGACACGCATCGCCGCCAATCAGTACATCGCCACGATCCCGCCGCAGGCCTGCGGCGCTCAGATCGCGTACTCGTTCTCCGCGCAGGCCGTCGGCGGCGCGACCGGGTACAGCCCCGCGGGCGCTCCCGCGGTTGCCTACTCCACGGTTGCTTCTTCGGGCTCGACCGTCCGCTTCAGCGACACCTTCGGCACCAACCTCGGTTGGGTCGCCGTCCAGACCCCCACCGGCAGCGGCACCTCCGTCGGCGGCTTCGTCCGTGGCCCCCAGCTCGATACCAACGGCGCCGCCCCCACCACCGACTTCGACGGCAACGGCCAGATGTTCTCCACCGACCCCCGCGCCGGCGCCGGCGTCGGAACCTACGACGTCGACAACGCCACCGTCACCCTCACCAGCCCCACCATGGACGCCTCCGGTGGCCCCGCCCAGATCTCCTACGCCCGCTGGTTCAGCAACAACGCCGGCGCGAGCCCCGACGACGACCGCCTCCTCGTTCAGGTCTCCGGCAACAACGGTGCCTCCTGGCTCACCCTCGAGCAGGTCGGACCCAACGGCGGCGATGAACAGCACGGCGGCTGGTACCCCAAGACCCTCCGCATCCCCGCCGCCGCCGCCACCAACCAGTTCAAGATCCGCTTCACCACCAGCGACAACGTCATCATCTCCCCCGCTACCGCCAACGCCGGCAGCATCGTTGAAGTCGCCATCGACGCCGTCGAACTCCGCGTCCTCGAGTGCTCCACCCCCGGCTGCCCCGCCGACTGGAACAACGACTCCAGCGTCGACGGCGACGACGTCATCGCGTTCTTCGCCGACTGGGACGCCGGCAACGCCGACTACAACAACGACGGCGGCACCGACGGCGACGACGTAATCGCGTTCTTCGGCAACTGGGACAGCGGCTGCTAATACCCCTCTCGAGTACCACACATGAACCCACGCACCCTTTCGTTGCTCGCGGCATTCGCCGCCGCGGGCGCCCATGCGCAGCTCTCCCGTTACGCACCCCCCGAAGGTGAAACCTGCGGGTGCGGCAAGGCACACGCCCTCATGCTCCGCGCCGCCGCGGGACTCCCCATCGGCGAGGACGGGGCCCCCGCCCCCTCCTACGGCGATCGCGAGGCCTTCGCTGATACCGATCTCATCAGCAACGACCTCGACTTCGAGGTCGTCCCCTCGACCGGCTTCATCTCCGGCAGCAACACCATGCTCGTCGAGTCACGCGTGAACGGGCTCACCCAGTTCACCGTGATGCTCCGCAACAACTTCACCGCCTCCGCCACCCTCAACGGCGCAACCCCCGCGATCATCAGCGGCCCGCCCACCGGCAGCTACGCCCGCACCATCACCCTCGACCGCCCCTACAACGTCGGCGAACGCTTCACCGTTCGCGTCAACTACAGCGGCACCGCGGTCTCGCGCGGCTTCGGCTCCATCGAGTTCGGGTCCACCGGCGCCGGCGACCCCATCGTCGCCAGCCTCAGCGAGGCCTACTTCGCCGCGACCTGGTTCCCCGCGAAGGACGGCGACGTCTTCCAACCCGGCGACAACGGCGACAAGTCCACCTGGCGCATCGCCATCACCGCCCCCGACACGCTTCGCTCGGTCAGCAACGGCCTCCTCCTCGGCGTAGACACCCTCAGCGGCGCACGCAAGCGCTACCGCTGGGAGACCAACTACCCGATGTCCACCTACCTCGCCGCGTTCTGCTCCACCGTCTACAACACCTGGACGCTCACCTACTCGTACCCGCTCCCCGGCGGCGGTACCGGCACTATGCCCATCGAGTTCAACATCTACCCCAGCAGCGACAACGCCGGCAACCGCGCCGCCTGGGGCCGCGTCATCGACATGCTCCCCGCCTTCCGTGGCGTCTACGGTGAATACCCCTTCGTCAACGAGAAGTACGGGATCTACCAGTTCCCCTTCGGCGGCGGCATGGAGCACCAGACCAACACCGGTCAGGGAACCTTCAACGAGTCCGTCACCGCGCACGAACTCGCCCACCAGTGGTGGGGCGACGATGTGACCTGTAAGTACTGGAACGACATCTGGCTCAACGAAGGCTCCGCCACCTACGGCGAAGCCCTTTGGGAAGAACGCAAGCCCGGCAGCTCCGGCACTCCAGCCCTCCACGCCGCCATGGCCGCGCGCCGTCCTGGTGCCGTCAGCGACTCCGTCTACGTCTACAACGCCTCCATCGGCAATATGAACCGCATCTTCAGCAGCACCTACTCCTACCGCAAGGGTGGCTGGGTCCACCACATGCTCCGCCACGTCCTCGGCGACGCAACCTACTTCCAGGGTCTCGCCGACTACCGCGCCGCCTTCCGCGGCTCCGCGGCAACCACCGACGACTTCCGCTCCGTGATGTCCGACACCGCCGGCCGCGATCTCACCGAGTACTTCCAGCAGTGGGTCTACGGCGCGGGCGCCCCGCAGTACGTGTTCTCCTGGCAGGCCGCGACCATCAACGGCGGTCCCTACCTTCGCCTCCGCATCGACCAGACACAGGACAACACCTGGGGCATCAACGGCGCATTCAAGATGCCCGTCGACGTCCGCATCGACACCGCCTCTGGCTCGACTACCTCCGTCGTCGACAACACGCTCCGTTCGCAGTACTTCCTCGTCCCCGCGCCGGGCCCGGTCACGGGCATCGCGCTCGATGAGTTCGACTGGATCCTCAACACCGGCAAGACGGCCACCGCGTACGTCGCCGGCCCGCCCAAGATCGTGGCGGTCGCCCCCGCCATCGGCTCCGAGGTTTCGTCCCCCGCCACCGTCTCGCAGGTGGTCGTGAACTTCTCCGACAACGTCGCCGCGACCTCCGGCGCCTTCACCGTCACCGGGCCGAGTGGCGCGGTGCCCTTCACCTACGCCTACAACGCAACGCAGCAGCGGGCCACGCTCACCCTCGCCTCACCGCTCGCAGCGGGCGCATACACCGTGAGCGTCGCCGCGACGGTCACCGCGAACGGAGCCCAAGCCCTCGACGGCGAGATCGTCGCCTCGCTCCCCTCCGGCAACGGCGCAGCGGGCGGCGCGGCGAGCTGGTCGTTCACGATTGAGAACCCCTGCACCGCGGACTACAACAACGACGGCGGTGTCGACGGCGACGACGTGATCGCGTACTTCGCCGACTGGGACTCGGGCCTGATCGCCGCCGACTTCAACAACGACGGCGGCGTCGACGGCGACGACGTCATCGCGTTCTTCGGACGATGGGACGCGGGGTGCTGACGCCCAAGCGGCGTAAATGTGTAAGGCGATGAAGCGAAAATCAGTAAGCAAGAAATGAGATCCGCCGCGGGGCCTCGCGCGGCTGCGCTTCAATTGCCCTGCAGAACCGGGATCCAGACCGGTCGCCCATCCCATCCATTCGTACGGTTATCGAGCGGTATGACTTCGCGGGACTTTCCTGAAACACCCTATCTATTGCGGGCCGAGGTGACTATCATCAAAGTTCGGTTTTTAGGAGGATCGCACATGTTCCACGCTCGCCCGGCGTTCCGTTGGTTCGGCTGGCTTCCGCTGGCGCTTTTGGCGGCGCACGCCGCGGCACAGCCGGTGCTGATCACCTCCCCGGTGACGGTCGGGCCGACCGACACGACGATCGTTGATCAAAGCAGCACGGCCGTGGTTCCGCTGGCAACCGCGCAGATCACGATTCGGGGCACCACGCTCACGATGAACGGCCGCCACACGATCACCTCGCTCCTCGTCGGCGGCAGCGGCGCGGACGCCGGCGTGCTGACCCACACGGCGGGTGCGAGCTTTGATTACTCGGGCGGGGCCGGGACGGATGTGGTCTCGGGGCTGTGGCTCACGGTCGCGGGTAGCGTGGAGGTCGAAGGCGGCGCGCCCGAAAGCCGGATCGATCTTGACGGCCGCGGCTTCGTGGGACTCCAAGGCCCCGGCGCGGGCACGAGCAGCGACAACGGCGGGCTCGGCGGCGCGGGCGGCGGGCACGGCGGGCGCGGCGCGGACTCTTACTCGACCCTCGCCGGCGGCGCGCAGTACGGGTCCATGACCCAGCCGGTCGACATG
>JBEIUO010000084.1:0-7706 GCA_040374335.1 Phycisphaeraceae bacterium | reverse complement strand
TTCCCCGCCCCCGCGGGTCCACCGAGCGCCACCACGGCCACGGGCAGTCCGGCGGCCTCCCGGACCCGTTCAGCCAGGGACAGGATCGCCGCCGGGGCCTCGGCAAAGGCCACCCGCACGCATCCGCCAGGATTTCCCGGTGTTGTCAGGGGCATACCCCAGCATACGCGGTCGGTATCATCGCCGCACATGACGCACTTCACGGGCTTGCTCGGCATCCTCTTCCTCCTCGCGGTCGCGTGGGCACTCTCCGAGAACCGCAAGGCGATCAGCATGCGCGTGGTCGTCGCCGGTGTCTTGCTGCAGTTGATCATCGCCGCCGCGTGCCTCAAGGTGCCCCGCGTCGTCGAGCTCTTCGACTTCATCGCCAGGCTGGTGACCAAAGTCATCTCCTTCGCCGACGAAGGGATCCGCTTCCTCTTCGGGAACACCGCCGATCCTTCAGGCCCGTGGGGCTTTGTCTTCGCAATCCGCGTGCTCCCGGTCATCATCTTCTTCGCGAGCCTGATGAGTGTTCTCTACCACCTCGGCGTCATGCAGCGCGTCGTCGCGGTCGTCGCCTTCGTGCTCCGCCGCATCCTGAAGGTCAGCGGGGTCGAGGCGATCTCCGCCGCGGCAAACATCTTCGTCGGCCAAACCGAAGCCCCCCTGATGGTCAAGCCTTACATCGCGGGCATGACCCGCTCGCAGCTCATGGCCGTGATGACCGGCGGATTCGCGACCATCGCGGGCAGCGTTCTCGCGGCATACGTCGGCCTGCTCGGCGGCGAAGACAAGGCCCAGCAGGTGCTCTTCGCGAAGCACCTCCTCTGCGCGAGCGTGATGTCGGCACCGGCCGGATTCGTGATGGCGAAGATCATGCTCCCCGAAACACAGTCGCTACCGGACGAGTCGCTCTCATCGCTCCTCCGCACCGAGCGTACAACGTCCAACGTCGTCGACGCCGCGGCCTCCGGCGCAACCGACGGCCTCAAGCTCGCGTTGAATGTCGCCGCGATGCTCCTGGCCTTTGTCGCGCTCCTCGCCGTGATCAACTGGCCACTCGCAGCGATCGGCGAGATCAGCCAGGTGGCGGCTTGGCGGAACAGCAACGGGATCCCGCCGCTCTCGCTGCAGTACGTGCTCGGGCTGGTGTTTCGGCCGGTCGCATGGCTCATGGGCATCCCCCGCGAGGATCTCGGCAACGCGGGCACCCTCCTGGGCACCCAGATCATCGCGACGGAGTTCATGGCGTACCTCGGCCTCTCGAAGCACATCGCCGAGCAGACGATGACGCCCCGCGGTGCACAGATCATGACGTACGCCCTCTGCGGGTTTGCGAACCTGCCCTCCATTGCGATTCAGATCGGCGGCCTGAGCGCGATGGCCCCCGAGCGAAGGCGGGACCTCGCCGCACTCGCGCCGCGTGCGATGGTCGCCGGTGCGATGGCGTGCTGGATGACCGGCTGTGTCGCCGGGTTGTTCATCGATTAGCCGCGGAGCTGCTCGAGGATGTCGAGAACTCCCGCGACCTCCGCGAACGGCGAGACGTAGTCCGCCTGCCGCTTCAGCTCCGGCTGCGCGTTCGACGGGCACGCGAAGAACGCCACGTGCTCGCGGATCGCCATGTCGCCCGTCGTATCACCGATCCCCGCGAGGCGATCAGCGGTTAGTCCCGTTCGCGCTTTCAGCCTCGCGAGCCCCGAGGCCTTGCTCACGTGGGCGAGATCGCAGTTCACCCACGCCACCGTACTCGACACCCGCAGCGGCCATCCCTCCGCGGCAAACTTCGCCACGAGCGTTGGCTTCAGCGCCATCAGGTACTCGGTATCGCGATGCCAGAGCGAGATCGACGCCGACTTTCCCGGCTGGATCAGCACGCCGTGAGGCAGGATCGCCCGCTCGATCCACGCCTGCGCCGCGCGAACCCCCGCGAGTTGCTCCGGTGTGATCGCCGGGTCCATCAGGTACTCGTGCGACGCCAGATCCAGCATCCACACGCCCATCTCGCACACGCACGGCAGCGTGTCATTCGAGATCAGCCTGCAGATCGCTTCCGCGTACGGCAACGGCCGCCCGCTGCACACGGTGACCACCGGGCGATCCGCGTCACGCTTCGCTCGCACGTTGTACTCCGCGACGCGCGCCAGGAGATCGGCCTCCAGCGGCGCGGTGGATTCCGGCCCGAGGCAACCGTCGATGTCGCAGATCACCGCGTCGAAACGTCTGTTCATCACCGTTCACCACCCTACGAACACGGACAGTATGTTGGAGAAGTCGTCCGTCCACGTCGGGTAGCGGGGGTCGTCCTTCAGCGGTCGCCACAGCGGCAGCGTGCTCAGCGGTGCAAACTCTTTCGGGTCGTTGCACACGACAACCCAGTTGGAATCCTTCTTCCCCTCAGCCGACTCCTCCTTCGTGACGACATCGTCGACCCGCAGGTAGCCGTACTTGCCCTCGAGCGTCACCAGCCGCGACAGCACAGGAGCCAGATCGAAGTACCGGTTCGAGATGTGGAACGCCAGAAGACCGCCGGGCCGGAGCTTCGAGAGGTAAAGCTCGAGTGCCTCCTTCGTGATGAGGTGCACCGGGATCGCATCCGAGCTGAACGCGTCGATCACAATCAGGTCGTACGTCGCGTCCGGCTGCTTCGCGATCTCCACCCGCCCGTCGCCCAGCATCAGCCGCTGCTCGTCCGCCAGCGAACTTCTCGTGTAGCTGAAGAACTCCGGCGTCATCGCGATCTGCACCACCGCCGGGTCGATCTCGTAGAAGTCGATCTTCATCCCCGGCCGTCCGTACGCCGCCAACGAACCCGAACCCATCCCGACGAACGCCGCCCTGCTCAGCCGCTTCTCGCCGATCATCAGGTGCATCACATCGCCGATCGGCCCGGTCGGGTGGTAGTACGTCGAGGGAATCAGGTGGCTCATCACGATCCGCTGGTTCCGCGTGAACGCCTGCCGCGGCCCGAAGTACAACCGGTCACGCGTTGCCGCGTCAAGCACGGGCAGCCCCTCGGGCGGAGCTGGCAGGTCCTCGCTCTTGATCTGCAGCCCGTGCAGCGTCGTCCCGTGATGGAGCACGCACCACGTCGCGTCCGCGTTGCGGATCACCCGGTGTACGCCGAAGAACGTCCGCGTCTGGAAGAGCAGCGGCCCGCCGATCATCAGGTACTGCGACCCGATCAGCAGCACCGCCGCCGCCGTCACGAACCGAACCGAGCCCCGCTTCAGCAGCACAAGGGGCCGCGATCACGCACGGGATTCCCCCACGCACCACCTTCGACGCCGCGTCCTCGCTGATCTCCAGGCTCTTCGCCAGCGTGTCAAGCCCGCCCACCATGATCAGCCGTTCCGCCAGGATCAACGCACCCGCCGCCAGCGCCGCCGCGCCAAACACCCACAGCAACGACCGGTACCCCAGTTTCTCCCGCCCGTACTCGAGATCCTCCATCGTCTGCGGCCGCAGCATGCACGCCAGCGCGAGCACGATCGGATACTCCAGCACGCGATCGAACACGACCGGGGCCACCAGGGCGTTCGCGATCCCACCCAGCACGCCGCCCACCGACATCCACAGGTAGAACTCGGTCAGGTGCTTCACATCCGGCCGATCCTCCGCCATCGCCCGGTGGCACATCGTCGCCGCGACCCCGAACACCGCAAGGTGCGCCAGCACGATCGGCAGCAGCGGCGACTTCGCGCTCGTCAGCATCACCGCCATCAACGGGATCACGAGCAGCGGCAGCACCCGCCCCAGCATCCGCGACGTCAGCCACGGCAGCTTCGAGAATGCCAAGATGAAGCTCACCAGGTACAGCATCAGCGGCACGATCCACAGCAAAGGCACGGCCGCAACGTCCGTCGAGATGCTCTGTGTCACGCCGATCATCAGGCTCGACGGGACAAACGCCAACAACACCCACTTCAACCGCCGCCGACCATCAAGTGCTACGGCAGGAGCAGTGGGGGAGGCCGCGCCCGCCACCTCGCCCGCGCCCTCCGGCGCAAGCCGCCGGAACGTCAGCACCATGGTCGCAACCAAGGCCGCGCACAACGCCCCGAACCCCCACGCCCACACCTGCCCCTGCATCTGCCGCGTCATCAGCGGCTCCAACAACGCCGGATACGCGAGCAACCCCACCACGCTCCCCGCGTTGCTCATGGCATAGAGAAAGTACGGGTCCTTCGCCGCCGGGTGATCCGTCCGCGAGAACCACCGCTGCACCAACGGCCCCGTCGTCGCCACGCAGAAGAACGGAAGCCCAACCGTCTTCACAAGCGTCAACAGCAGCCACATCGTCGGACTCGTCGAATCCGGGTTCGAGTCCCGAAGCGCAATCGGCAGCGTAATCCACGCCGCCCCCAGCACCGCCGCGTGTACCACCCCCTGCGTCACCACGCTCTTCACCTTCGAGATCAGGTGCGAGTAAAAATACCCCGCGAGCAAGGCCCCCTGGAAGAACACCATGCAGGTGTTCCAGACCGAAGGGCTCCCGCCCAGAAGCGGCAGCAACAGCTTCCCGGTCAGTGGCTGAACCAGGAAAAGCAACGCCGCGGACAGAAAGATCGCGATGGCGTACACGAGCACGTGGAACTCCCGAGAAAGCGATAGGGTAGCGGAATCGGCCCCGCTCGGCAGCCGGGCCCGACCCCCCGTACTCTTGGGCCATGCCGACCCTCTCCTACCAGACCGCGGGCGAGTCTCACGGGCCCGCACTCGTCATTACCGTCGTAGGCCTCCCCGCGGGCGTCCCCGTGGACCTCGACTTCATCAACGCCGAACTGGCCCGCCGCCAGGGCGGGTACGGTCGCGGCGGCCGCCAGAACATCGAAGAAGACCGCGTCGAGTTCCTCACCGGCGTTCGGCAGGCCCGCACCATCGGTGCCCCCGTCACCATGGTCATCCGCAACAACGACTCCCGCCTCGACGATCTCACCAAGACCCCACCCGTCCACCGCCCCCGTCCCGGCCACGCCGACCTCGCCGGCAGCATCAAGTGGCTGACAACCGATTGCCGCGAAACCCTCGAGCGAGCATCCGCCCGCGAAACGGCCTCGCGCGTCGCCGCGGGTGCGCTGGCCCGCTGCCTCCTGCGGCACTTCGGCATCGAGGCCTTCGGCTTCGTGCGCTCTATCTCCACACACGAGACCCCCGCCCAGGTTCGCCCCGACAATCTCGCCGAACTCAAAGCCCTCCGCGACTCCAGCGAGACGTACTGCCCCGACCCCGCCGCTTCCGATGCACAGAAGGCCGCGATCCGCCAGGCCAAGATCGACAAGACCACCCTCGGCGGCCTCGTCGAGGCCCACGTCTTCGGCTGTCCCCCGGGTCTTGGCTCGAGCATGGACTGGCGCGACAAACTCGACGCACGCCTCGCCTACGCCGTCATGGGAATCCAGGCCATCAAGTCCGTCGAGATCGGCATGGGACGCGAGGTCGCTCGCCGCCAAGGCCACGAAGTCCACGACCCCATCGCCTTCGATCCAACCCAGGTTGACTCCTCCTCCCTCGGCTTCACCCGCCCCTCCAACAACGCCGGCGGCACCGAGGGCGGAATGACCAACGGCCAACCCGTTGTCGTTCGCGCCGCGATGAAGCCCATCGCCACGCTCCTCCGCGGCATGCCCTCCATCGATCTCAACACGAAGCAGGATCAGGCCAGCCAGTACGAACGCAGCGACGTCTGCGCCGTCTCCGCCGCCAGCGTCGTCCTCGAAAACGTCGCCGCCTTCGAGGTCGCCCGTGTCTTCCGCGACAAGTTCGCCGGCGACTCGCTCCTCGAAGTGCGGGCCCAGTACGAGGCGTTCCTCAAGTGGGCGCGCATGCTCCCGCTCGAGCCTCCGCACACCGCCACACGCCTCGCCTGAGTCACTGGATCAGAATCGACTTGTTCAGCCGCGCGCCACCCTCCGGTGTCACCGCGCTCACGATGATCCGCTTCCCACGCAGATTCGCCGCCTGCCCGCTGAACACAAACCGCTTCAACGACTGCCGCCCCGGAACAAGGTCCGCGACCATGTTCTTCGCCCGCGGCAGATCCGGCGCAAAGCACGTCAACTCCATCATCAGCGGTTCACCACCCGTGTTCGAGATCGCCGCCTCCACCACCAGATCCTGCGCACCCGGCCCCCGCGGGCTGTACGACAACTCCATGCTCGCCGTGCTCAACCCGATCTCGATCGCGCGACGAATCGTCAGCGTTCCGTACTGCTTGTCCGCAACCAGATCGATGTTCACCACAAACGGTCGTGACCCCTGCTCCTCCGTCGGACTGAACGCGATCGCGAACGGCTCCGACACCACACCCCGCGGCTCAACGGTAAACGGCATCGTGCGCGGCGAGATCCTCCAGTCGCGATCCCGCTTCCCCTTTGCCGCGTCAAAGCCGCCCGGCTCCAAGATCGTGATCTTGCCCGAGATCGAAACGGGCCACGGATTCTGGATCACCAGCGACCGCTCGTGCTGGTTGTTCGTCGACTCGATAAACGCCGGTTCCAGCTTGAACGACGAGATGAAGCGGCACAACTCCACATCGATCCCCTCGATGAACACAGGATCATCCCCCAGCCGTACCCGCACGCCCGATCGTCTCCCCGCAACCACCGGAGCCGCCGGCGCGCCCGTCGCGTTGCCGTACAGATCCACCACGCTCAGCGCATCGTCTCCCAGATACGCCTCGATCACCGCGTCCGCCGGCATCGCCGAGCGATTCCACGCCACCAGCGCTCCGCCCCGCTCCGCCGGCACGCCCTCCGCCGGCGCGAGGATGTAGCACGCCACGCCCTCGGTCACCGGGAACGCGCCCACCACCCTCCGATCGCTCAGCCTCGCGATCAGATTCGACCACGCCGCCAACTCCGGTCTCGGCATCGCGCGCTCTCGCTGCCCACCGACCAGATCCCACGGCTGCTCGATCGTGATCGTCGGCCCCACGCGACCCGGCGGAGTCGCCGCCCAGCACTCGACCGCACGCTTCACCAACTCGCTCGCGCCCGCCGTGTTGCCGTACCGCTCCACCGGCATCGTCTGCATCACGATGTTCAGCTCCGGCGCCGAAGCCAACCCATCCGCCGCGGCGACAAACGCACGCACCCCATCGCCGATCGCAACCTCGGACATGTCCGGCGTCACCAGCGACAAAAGCGTCGCGGGTTCCGATCCCGTCAGCAGCGACTTCGCGTCCCATGCGCGGTCAAACCGCGTCGGAATGCCGATCCGCGGGCCGGAAACCAGCCTCGCGAGCGACCGCTCCAGCCGCTGCATGTCCGCGCCCACTCCGGGCCGCCAGAACCCGCGGTCATCACCCATCGCGCCGATCTGCCAGCGCCGGACGCGCTGCCCGTACCGATCGAACACGGTCCCCAGATACGGCAACCACGCGCCGTTGTCTCCGATCAGCACGGTCCACGGATCGTCCGCCGGCACCTTCTGGGCCAGCGCCAGATCCGCCGGCACTCGCTCCAGCGAGAACGCGACCTCCTGCCACTCCGCCAGCAACCCGTCCACCACCGTAATCAGCCGCGCCGTATCAGGCGTTCCGCCCTCGCGCGGCCACAGCGGGACCGTCACACGCCCGGACCCGATCGTGCGCAGCGTGCTCCCGAGATTCCCGGCGTCCCCCATCGGCAGCGAGTTGAGCATCACCCCGAATCGTTCCCGATCTCGCGAAGTCGATGCCCGAGTCCGCGCGGGGCTCGCGTCCAGCGCGAGCGTCCCACCGG
>JBEIUO010000562.1:0-2791 GCA_040374335.1 Phycisphaeraceae bacterium | reverse complement strand
TCAACACGCTCTTCACCCAGATCCCCGAAGGCGAGTTCCGCGAGACCACCGTCACACTCAACGTCGGCGCGTCCCACCCGCGCCTGGGTCAGCAACTCGCGATCCGCCTTGTCAACCTCAACATCCCCGGCACCCCCGAAGCTCCGGGGATCGAAGTGAACTTCGACAACGTCCGATTCGACGTGTCCCCGTTCTGCCTCGGCGACTTCGATGCCAGCGGCGGCACCGACGGCGACGATGTCATCGCGTTCTTTGCCGCATGGGACGCCGGTGATCCCGCCGCCGATGTCAACAGCGACAACGGCGTCGACGGTGACGACGTCATCCTCTTCTTCTCGCGATGGGACACCGGCTGCTGAGCGTTACTGCGGCTTCGGCGCCGCCAGTGGCTCAATGTCCACCACGCTCTCATCACCGAACTGCCACCCAAACTGCTGATAGCCATCCAGCCGCAGCACGAACGTGCGGGCCGCTTCGCTCTCGGCCCGGCAGAAGAACCGCCACGAGGCCAACTGCCGGTTCTGACCCGGCTCGACCAGCGAGATCTCTTCGAGCTCCGCCGGTCTGATCCGCGCCGAGCGATCCGGAGATTCCGCCAGCCGCATCGGCAACGAAACCCGCGTCGACTGCTTCACGACCTTGGCCCGCACTCCACGGCGCGCAACGCCCTCGCGCTCGATGGCCCCGATGTCCACCAGCAGCGAGTCCGCCACACTCACGCCGCGAAGCTCGCCCGTCGCCAGGTCCACCTCAACCGCCGCATCCTCACCCACGCCGATCCCAAGCCGCGTCTGCGACTGCTCCAGCGCCGCCACCAGCCGTCCGAAACGGTGCCGCTCGAAGAAGTGCGAGTCCGTCATCGCGAGACTTAGCATCCCCATCCCGCGACCCATCTGCGGCCCCAGGGGCACTTCCGGTCGCTTCTCGTCCGCGTCGTCGTCCGCGCCCCGCTGCGTCCGCGTCGAGCGAATCCCCAGCGCCTCGGCGCTGCGGCCGGTGAAGAACATCACCTCGCCCATCATCGCGTCACCCGCGCTCGTCCCCGCGATCACCCCGCCGCGTTGGAGGAGGCGCAGCATCGCCTCGCGTTCGGGCGTGGTCTCCGTCCCTTCGGGCCGATACTTCGTCGTGATCCGCTTCTGGTCACCGCCGGTGAAGAACATCGCGGAGGCGGTGTCGATCAGTGCCACCGCTTCCGCCGTCCCAGTCTCGCGCCCGATCGTCGAGATCTTCGCGTCGCGGCAATACGCCAGGATCGACTCGGTCTTCCCCTTCGCGTTCTCCGGTTCATCCCCGCTCGCCGCCGTCGCGATGATGATGTGCGGCTTCCCGCCCGGGGCCGCCCGCCGCGCGAGATCGATGAACCGCTCGTACACCGGCTTGTTGTCGTCGTCGAGCCCGCCGCCGATGATCAGCAGTGAGCCATTGGGCACCACATTGCGCTCGGGTGCAGCGCAGCCAACCAAGGACACAAACGCCACCAACGCCGCGAGAAGCAGGATGATCCTCATCCGCGGAGTCTACCCGATTCACCTCGCCGCGCGCACCATCTCCGCCAGCCGCGAGAGCCCGGCTTCCAGGTTCGCGCGGGGTGGGCCGAAGCTGAACCGAACCATCGACTTCAGGGGTGACTCTCCGGTC
Organism: Phycisphaeraceae bacterium; assembly: GCA_040374335.1. Classification (GTDB taxonomy): domain Bacteria; phylum Planctomycetota; class Phycisphaerae; order Phycisphaerales; family UBA1924; genus JBEIUO01. The sequence goes on along the minus strand of JBEIUO010000562.1, from coordinate 1,150 downwards.
CGCAGCCGGCGCGGGTTCACGTCGAAGAACTCCCCGGGCACCGTCAGCACGCGATGCCCGAACGCCGCGCGCATGAACCCCTCCCCCGTGTTCAGCGCCCCCGGCAACCCCGAGACATCTCCCCACGCGTAGAACGTTCCGCGCGGGTCGCCTGGGAACTTCACGCCCAGCGCCGTCAGCGAGTCGATCGTCAGCTTCTGCTTCGCGGCGAAGTTCACCCGCACCGCCCGCGTCTCCTGGTCCGCACGCGCCGGTTGCAGCACCTCGATCGCCGCCCGCTGGATCGGCCTGCACGGCCCGCCGTCGAGGAAGCTTCCCGCCGCGGTCAGCGTCTTGATGATCCCCGCCGGTGCCACCACCCAACCCACGCGCCACCCCGGATACCGGAAGCACTTCGTCAGCCCGTCGATCAGCACCACCGGGTCCTTGTTCACATCCTCAACGTGGGCCGCGGCCGAGACCGCCCCATCCGCCGGCGTCCCGATCTCGCTGTAATGGAAGTGCGAGTAGAACTCGTCCATGATCAGCGTCACGTTCTTCGTGCGGGCGAGATCCACCCAGGCCTTCAGCTCCGGCCCCCGCACCACCACCCCCGTGGGGTTGCACGGGTTGCTGATCAAGAGCGCCCCCAGCCGCTCCCGCGCCACCCGCTCCGCCAGCTCCTCCGGGGAGATCTTGAACTTGTGTGCCGCGGTCAGCTCGATGTGCACCGGGTCGATCGAAGGGAACGTGGTCAGCAGATCCTCGTAGGCGGTGTAGTCCGGGGTGAAGTACCCCAGCCGCACCTTACTCAGGGTCGCACCGATCCGCGACAGCGCCAATCGCCCACCCGCAGCGACCGCAACGTTGTCGACCGTGTACTTGGAGGCCGACCCGGCGCGGAAGAGGCGGTTGTAGTGGTCCGCAATGGCCTGCCGCAACTCGGGGAGACCCTCGACCGGGCCGTACGCATGGTCCGCCGGGTCGATGGACAGCGAGGCGAACCGAGCGGGCGCGCCCGGAAGGTCCCCGACCTCCGGCTGTCCCTGGCCCAGGTTGGTCCACGCAGGGTCCCCCATGCGGTACCCGACCTTCGCGGCCTCGTTGTTGACGCGGATCACACCCATGAAGGGGAGCTGGCGAAAGGCACCGGTTTGTTCGGTCATTGGAT
>JBEIUO010000367.1:0-3830 GCA_040374335.1 Phycisphaeraceae bacterium | reverse complement strand
TCACCTCGGGCTTGTCCAGCGACTTCTTGTTCACGTAAATGAAGATCGGACGGGCGAGCGGGTTGTAGCTGCCGTCCTTCACCGCCGCCGGGCTCGGCGCAATCGCCTTGCCCTCAGAGTTCACCACCGGAACCGCCTTCAGCTTCTCCTGGTTCTCCGCGTAGTACGCGTATCCGAAGTAACCCAGGGCGTTCTTGTCCGTCGCAATGCCCTGCACCAGCGTGTTGTCGTCCTCGCTCGCCGTGTAGTCCGTGCGGCTCAGCTTCGACTTGCCGTTCACTGCCTCGGTGAAGTAGTCAAACGTCCCCGAGTCCGAACCCGCACCGTACAGCTTCAGCGGCTGATCAGGCCACGCCGGGTACACTTCGTTCCACCGCATCACCTTGCCCTGCGCGTCCGGGTGCCAGATCTTCTTCAGTTCCGCGACCGTGAACTGCGTGATCCAGGTGTTCTTCGGGTTCACCATGACCGTCAGCGCGTCAAACGCGACCGGCAGCTCGATGTACTCGATCCCGTTCTTCTTGGCCTCTTCCATCTCCTTGGCCAAGATCGGGCGCGACGCGTCCGCGATGTCAATCTCGCCACGGACGAACTTCTTGAACCCGCCGCCGGTGCCCGAGATGCCGACCGTCACCCGAACATCCTTGCCCGCCTTCTTCTGCGCGGCCTGAAACTCCTCCGCCACCGCCTCGGTGATCGGGAACACCGTGCTCGAACCGTCGACCTTGATCTCAGTCTGGGCCATCGCCCGACCGGTCAGCGCCAGCCCGACCATGACCGCAACGCTCAACTTCGTTCCAGTGACCATCGGATGCTCCTGCCCCGAACCGCCTCGCGAAGTTCTCGCTCAACCCCCTTCCAAGGGGGGTGCCGATTCGCCTGATTCGTAGGCCCATTGTTCTAGGTTCGCACCCTCCGCAACCCCTTCATCCTTGCGCTAAGACTCCAACAAGAACCCCTTGACAGCCTGTCCCGGCGTCTTCACACAGTCACAATAAACCCCCTCTCACCAGCCGGGGGACCCTCCCCCCGCGGGAGCGTGACTTGCGTGTCACCCCAGGCTTCTGCGAGACTATGGTTGGTTTGCGGACCTTGCCCTCCGGCACTTCGCACGGACTTGGGGCACCAAAGGAGATTCGATGATGACCAGCAGGAACGCTCTCGTGCTCGCCACCCTCTGCGGCCTCGCCGCCGCGCCCGCCATCGGTCAGACCGATGCCCGCGCGTACGAGGCGGAACTCGCCGCCGACGCGGCGACCCGCTCCAGCCTCTTGGGCGAAGGCGGTGGCGCTGGCTACGAGAAGGGCAAGTTCACGATCTACAGCGGCGACAAGGCCAACTCGCTCTGGATCGGCGGCCACTTCCAGTTCCGCTACAACGCCAACTTCCGCGACGAAGACACCGCCCCCGGTGCAAACGACGAGTTCACCCAGGGCTTCCAGATGCGTCGCACCCGCCTCCGCGCCGGCGGCAGCATTTGGGACAAGAACCTCACCTATCAGATCCAGATGGACGTCAACCGCGCCACCGGTGAGTGGGGCCTCGTCGACGCCTACGCCCAGTACAAGTTCGAGAACGGCATGACCGCCCGCTGGGGTCAGTTCAAGCTCCCCTTCCTCCGCGAAGAGAAAATCAGCGACAGCAATCAGCTCGCCGCTGAAGCCTCCACGACCCACACCGTCTTCACCCAGGTCCGCTCCCAGATCGTTCAGCTCGAGTCGCTCGCCGATCAGTTCCGCCTCACCGGCGCGTTATCGGAAGGCTTCTACACCCTGAACACCGACTTCGACAGCAGCCGCGAGGCCGACTTCGCCCTCACCGGTCGCGCCGACTGGATGTTCGCCGGCGAAGACTTCAAGCGCTTCGACGACTTCACCTCCTTCCGCTCCCAGGACTACACCGGGATGATCGGCGCCGCGTTCCACTACCAGGACGGCGGCGAAACCGGTGGCACCCCCGATCAGTCCCTCGCCTCGGCCGTCATCGACACCCAGGTCGAAGGCCAGGGTTGGAACATCTACGCCGCTGGCATCTGGCGTAACGTCGACGCCGCCTCCGCCTCCGAAGACTTCAACGACTTCGGCATGGTCCTCCAGGCCGGTTACTTCGTCTCCGATCAGACCGAACTCTTCGCCCGCTTCGACGTGACCTGGGCAGACGCCGATCGCGCCGCAACCGTCGCCACCGACGACACCTTCCACACCGTCACCGGCGGTGTCAACTACTACCTCTCCCCCGAGAGCCACGCCGTCAAGTTCACCGGCGATGTCGTCTACTACTTCAACCCCGAGGCCGACCTCTCCATCGTCAGCCCCACCACCGGCACCGGCCTCCTCGCCGATGGCGAAGACGGGCAGATCCAGCTCCGCCTCCAGATGCAGGTCATGTTCTAATCCACCTGCCCGGTAACTACGCTTCTCCGCACGGGCGGCCCAACTCGGGCCGCCCGTGTCCTTTTTCACCCCCATCCGGCTCCTGTAGGGGTAACCTCCACCGCACCACCCGCGTATACCGTTTTGGCCAAAGGGCCTCCAGGACGACACCATGCGGTTCAGGCTCCCTCCATCCCGCGCTCTCCTCACCGCGATCTGCCTCGCGGCACCCCTCTCTGCATCCGCCTTGGCCGGCCCACTCGACCCCCGCCTCATCCCCGCCGACGCCATCTGGGCCGCCCATCTCGACATGGACGCCGCCGCGACATCCCCAGTCTGCACCTTCATGCGGACCTCGATGCCCCCCGAACTCCGCACCGCCCTCGACGAGTTCACCGCCCGCTTCGGCCTCGACCCCTTCACCGACATCCACGGCATCACCGTCTTCGGCCGCGATCACGTCCAACGCTCCGGCGCCGCCATCGTCTTCACCTCCACCGCCACCGATCAACTCCCCGAGCGACTCGCCGCGGCAAAGCTCCCGGGCTTCACCGCCACGGCCTCCCCCACGATCACGCGGATGTCCTGGACCGACAATGGCAAGTCGTGGTACGCCGCGATCCTCCGCCCGACGAGCGACTCCCGCGCCCTGATCTTCACGGGCTCCGAGGCCGACCTTGATGCCGCGATCCCGCTCGTCGAGCCCTCCCGCGCCGCCGAATCGACGCTCGCCCTGACGGACCGCCGCCCCCGCGAGGGCTCCTTCTTCTTCGCAGCGGTGCGCGACATCGCCGGCGCTTCGGACGAAAGCCCCCGCGCGCAGGTCCTCAAAGCCGCGACCTCACTCTCGATCGACGTGGGCGAGTCCCGCGCCACCTCCGACGTGACGCTCTTCGCCCACGTCCGGATGGATGCGGCTTCCCCGCAGGACGCCGCGAACATCCGCGACATGGTCCAGGGCATGATGGCGGTCGCGAAGCTCGGCTTCCGCGCCCGCCCCGACCTCGCGAGCGAGATCGACAGCCTCATGTCCTCCGCGAAACTCTCGACAACAGATTCGGTCTTCAACTTCGACGCCGAGCACCCCGCGAAGGAGGTCATCCGCGTGATGGACCTGCTCGCGAAGGACCCGCCCGCACCACCCGCCTCGCCCGCCCTCAAAGCCAAGTAACGCCGTGAAGCCCGCGAAGAACATCCCCTCGCCCGTGAAGTACTCGGAGCTCGAACCCGAGGCTCTCGCGATCCGCGCGCAGAAGGGTGACCGCGACGCCTTCGGCGAACTCGTGCGCCGCTTCGAGCCACGCCTTTTCAACTTCCTCCTCCAGCGCGTCCGCATCCCCGACGACGCCGCCGAACTCACGCAGGACGCCCTCACCCGCGCTTGGGAACGCATCAACGATTACACGCCCGCGTGGCGGTTCTCCACGTGGGTCTTCACCATCGCCTCGCGCATGGCCG
>JBEIUO010000848.1:0-1061 GCA_040374335.1 Phycisphaeraceae bacterium | reverse complement strand
GGCCTCCAGTCTCAACCGCGTCATGCTCATGGGCAACATCACCCGTGAGATCGAACTCAAGCACACCCAGACCAACCAGGCCGTCGCCACCGTCGGCCTCGCGATGAACCGCCGCTGGAAGACCCCCGAGGGCGAGCAGCGCGAAGAAACCACCTTCGTCGACTGCGAAGCCTGGGGCCGCACCGCCGAGGTCATCGCCCAGTACTTCGCCAAGGGCCGCCCCATCATGATCGAGGGCCGCCTCAAGATGGACCAGTGGCAGGACAAGGAAACCGGCGCTAACCGCTCCAAGCTCAAAGTCGTCATCGAAAACTTCTTCTTCGTCGACAGCCGCCAAGGCGCTGAAGGCGGAGGTGGCGGTGGTGGGGGTGGGGGGGGTGGTGGACGCCCCGCACAGCGCCCGCAGGCTTCCGCTCCCATCGAAGACGTTCCCCACGACGACATCCCGTTCTAATCCCCGCGTCATCGCGGCCTCCATCCCCCTCACCTCGGAGCACCTCCCTCATGAGCACCGTCGACTACTTCATCGGGCCCGCCAAAGTCCTCAACGGCCGAATGGAACAACTCACCGCGGGCATCACCCCCGCCATGGCCGCCCGCAAGCCGCACTTCGAGCGCGCCGGTAAACCCATCACCGTCGACTGCAACCACGCCACCTTCCTCTACGGCCACCTCGCCATCTACCCCGCCAAAATGCTCGAGCGCTGCGGCCTCGACACCGCCGGTATCGCCGTCTCCCCCGAGTGGGAAGCCCTCTTCAAAGCCGGCGCCCCCTGCCTCGACGACCCCGACGGGACCACCTACCCCGCCTTCGAAGCCGTGAAAGCCCACTACTTCCACGCCACCACAACCGCCCTCAACAACCTCGCCGTCGTCTCCGACGCAACGCTCCAACAGGCCCCCGCAGAAGAACGCCTCCGCGCACGCTTCCCCACCGTCGGCTCCATGCTCAACTTCCTCCTCATCGGCCACACCTCCATGCACCTCGGCCAACTTTCGGCGTGGCGGCGGATTCAGGGCATGGGAAGGGTTTAAAGCATGCCGCCCAAGTCCCTCGTAAT
>JBEIUO010000203.1:0-5442 GCA_040374335.1 Phycisphaeraceae bacterium | reverse complement strand
TCTGAAGCGGCTCACTCCCCTGGCGGAGCAACTCGGCGTGACGATCATCATGGAGCTCCTGAACTCCAAGGTCGACCACAAGGACTACATGTGCGACCGCACCCCTTGGGGCGTCAACCTCGTGAATGAGGTCGCGTCGCCCGGCTTCAAGCTGCTGTACGACATCTACCACATGCAGATTATGGAAGGCGACGTCATCCGCACGATCACCGACCACGCCGATGCCATCGCGCACTACCACACGGCGGGCGTCCCCGGCCGTCGCGACCTCGACGGCTCCCAGGAACTGAACTACGCCGCGATCTGCAACGCGATCGCGGAAACGGGCTACACCGGCTTCCTCGGGCAGGAGTTCATGCCCAAGAGCGACCCGTTCCCCGCGCTCAAGGCCGCCTTCGAGACCTGTGACGTCTGATCAGATTGTCTCCGGCTCCATGCGGATCGCGCCGCACGGGCACTCCGTCGCGCACATGCCGCATCCCTTGCAGTAGTCGTAGTTGAACTTGAACCGGTTCCCCGGCCCCAGCTTGATCACCGAGTTGTCGGGACAGACCCCGAAGCAGTTGTCGCACTCGAAGCAGTTGCCGCAGGACATGCACCGCCTCGCCTCAAACAGCGCGTTCGACTCGTTCAGGCCGCCGAGCACCTCGTCAAATGTCTTGGCCCGCCGGGCCGCGTCCAGCGCGGGCTGCACGGTCGCCGGAGCATCGGTGTAGTACCACGTGTTCAGCTTGTCGATCGTCGCGACTTCCGGCTTGGTGGTGGGCTTGTACTCGATCCCCCGCAGGTACGCGTCGATGCTCTTCGCCGCCTTCTTTCCGTGCCCCACCGCGACCGTCACCGTTCGCTCCGCCGGCACCATGTCCCCGCCAGCAAAGACCCCCGCGCACCCGGTCATCATGTCGGGCCCGACTTCCACGACGCCATCGGTCACGGTGAGCCCGTTGACCCCGGAGAGGAACGACAAGTCCACATCCTGTCCCAACGCCAGCACACACGAGTCGGCCTCGATCGTCTCGAACTCGCCCGTCGGCTGGGGCTTCCCACCCGCATCCAGCTTCATCTTCTCGACGGTGAAGTTACCGCCGCTCTCGCTCTTGATGGTCGAGAGCCACTTGAACATCACGCCCTCTTCCATCGCCTCCTGCACCTCGAAATCGTGCGCGGGCATCTTCTCCCGCGTCCTTCGGTAGACGACGATCGCCTCTTCCGCGCCCAACCGCTTGGCCGAACGCGCGACGTCCATCGCCGTGTTCCCGCCGCCGTACACCAGAACCCGCCGACCCAGCAGCGGCTTCTCCCCCACCTCTACGCCCTTCAACACCTGCAGCGCATCCAAGATCCGCCCGGCGTCCCCCGCCGGTATGTACGCCCGCTTCGCCAGGTGCGCACCCACCGCCAGAAACGCCGCGTCGAACTTCCCCTCGCTCATCTCGGCCCGAAGATCACTCACCTTCCGGTTGAGCCTGATATCCACGCCCATCTCCGCGATCCGCTTCACCTCCGCATCGAGCACGTCCCGAGGCAGCCGGTACTTCGGGATCCCAAACCGCATCATCCCGCCCGCCATCGGTCCCGCTTCATCGATCGTGACCGTGTGCCCCATCCGCGCAAGGTGGTACGCGCAGCTCAAACCCGAAGGACCAGCCCCGACCACAAGCACCCGCTTGCCGCTCGGCGCGGCCTCCACCGGCACCTTCCATCCGCTCCGGATCGCGAGATCGCCGAGGAACCGTTCGACCGCGTGGATGCCGACCGCACTATCGACGTGCGCACGGTTGCAGCACCCCTCGCAGGGGTGGTAGCACGCCCGCCCCATCACACCCGGGAGCGGGTTGTTCTTCATGATCTCCCGCCATGCTGCCTCGTAGTTCCCCTCGTCCGCGAGGTACAGCCACCGTTGGATGTTCTCCCCAGCGGGACAGGCGTTGTTGCACGGCGGCAACCGGTCCACATACACCGGACGCTCCGTCCGCCAAGATCCCGTCTTGTTCGCGAGGCTCGAGCCAACGTCCAGCGTGATCGCAAATGGCTTGTTCACACCGCCACTCCTTCCGCCACCAGCCCGAACCGCTTGATGTTCCGGTCCGCGATCGCCTGGATCTGCGCCAGCCGCTCGCGACCACGTTCATCCTTGAAAAGGTGCGCGAACCGCCCCTGCAGCCGCAGGTACTCATCCACCGGCACTCGCCGCCGGATCTGACGGCGCCCCGTCACCTCGCCATCCACCGCCTCGAACAGCGGGAACAAACCGCACTCCACCGCGAGCCTCGCCACCTTGATCGTGTCCCCCGTGTCGCACCCCCACCCCAGCGGACACGGCACGTGAACGTGCAGGTACCGGGCCCCGTGGATCGACATCGCCCGCTCCACCTTGTACTCCAGGTCCCGCAGGTCCGCCACCGACGCCGTCGCGACATACGGAATGCCGTGCGCCATCGCGATCAGCGGCACGTTCTTCCCCTGCCCGAACACGTTGCCCGGCTCCTCCCCCACCGCCGGTGTCGTCGCCGTTCGCGCCGCCGCCGGAGTCGCCGACGACCGCTGCACGCCGGTGTTCATGTAGGCCTCGTTGTCGTAGCAAATGTAGAGCACGTCGTCGTTGCGTTCGAACATCCCGCTCAGGCACGCGAATCCAATATCCACCGTGCCCCCGTCACCGCCCTGGGCAATGACCCGCACGTCGCTCCGACCCTTGACCTTCATCGCCGCCGCGATCCCCGTCCCCACCGCCGCTGCATTCGCAAACAACGAGTGCAGCCACGCAACCCGCCACGACGACTCCGGATACGGTGTCGAGAACACCTCCAGACACCCCGTCGCGTTCGCCACGACCAGCCGCCCCTTCACCGCCCGCATCGCGGCATCCAACGCATACCTCGCGCCCAGCGCCTCGCCGCACCCCTGGCACGCTCGGTGCCCCGAGTTCAGCGAGTTGTTCCGCTGCACGTCCGACTGCACGCTCCGCACCGCCACATTCAACAGCCGGTTGCCGACCGTGAACGTCCCGGTCTGGTAGAACTTCACTCTCTGTGGACCGTTCATGGGTGCTCCTCAGTGCGCGAGCGCCGTCGCGCGGACATCCTTCAGCATGGCTTCCGCGGCAGGTCCCGTCCGACGGGTCGCCCGCTCACGCTCGAGCTGCCGATCCACAACCTCGCGATTGAGGTCGAGGAACGACAGCGAGTCCAACCTGCCCTCGATCGCCGCCGCAAACGTCTTCTTCAGGCTCGTACGCGTGATCGGTCTCCCCCCCAGCCCCGCGATCACCGTGAAAACCGAAGTCTCCCGCCGCGGCAACGCCATCCGTAGGTTGTGCGAGACGTTTCCCCCAATCCCCACCGACAGGCTCTTCTCGATGGTGATCACTCGAGACGCGTGCCCGATCGCCGCGCCCAGCGCCGCGCTCGGGAACGGCCTGAACGAACACAGGCTCACCGCCCCGATCTTGACGCCCTCGGCCCGCATCTCGTCGACAACGTCCTTGATCGTCCCGTTCACCGAGCCCAACGCGCAGACGATCGTCTCCGCATCATCCGCCCGGTACGTCCGCAGCAAGCCTCCTGAATCGCGTCCAAACGCGGTGCGAAACTCCCGCGCGAGCTCCGGGATCATCTCCAGCGCCTGCATCTGCTTCGCATGCGCCAGATACCGCACCTCCATGAACGCCTCCGGGCCCACCATCGCGCCGATCGTCACCGGCTCATCCGGGTCCACGACCTGCCGAGGCTCAAACGGCGGCAGAAACGCGTCAACCTCGGCCTGCGTCGGCACATCCACCCGGTCGTACGCGTGCGTCAGGATGAACCCATCCATGCACACCATCACAGGCATCGACAATGCCTCCGCCAGCTTGAACGCCTGGATGTGCAGATCCACCGCCTCCTGATTGTCCTCGGCAAACAGCTGGATCCACCCCGCGTCCCGCAGCGCCATGCTGTCCGTGTGGTCGTTCCAGATGTTGATCGGCGCACCAATCGACCGGTTCCCCACCGTCATCACGATCGGCAACCCAAGGCCCGACGCGTTGTACACAGCCTCGGCCATGTACAGAATCCCCTGGCTCGCGGTCGCCGTGTACGCCCGAGCACCCGCCGCGGACGCCCCGATCGCCACCGACATCGCCGCGAACTCGCTCTCGACGTTGATGTACTCGCACTTCTTCACCACACCGCTCTTCACCATCGCCCCCAGCGTCTCCACGATGTGCGTCTGCGGCGTAATCGGGTACGCGCAGATCACCTCCGGCCGGCACAGCCCGATCGCCTCCGCAACCGCCTGAGATCCCTCGCATTGCTTCAGCATCGCGCCGCCGCTCCTTCCTGTACGCCGCGCGCGCAAAGCGCGAACGCTTCGCGCGCCGCGGCGATGTTCTGCTCCGCTACCTGCCCCTTGAACTTCTGCTTCACAGCCGCTTCCAACGACTCCAGCCGCAGGATCTTTGACTCCGCGAGCAGCGCCGCCAGAAGCGCGACGTTCGGCACCGGCCTTCCGATATGCCGCAACGCGAGCTCAGTCGCCGGCACCGTCACCGCGTGCCCCGGCGGAAGATTCGCCAGATACTCCCCGATCCCAAGCTCCGCCAGGCTCCGGGTCGTGTTGATCACCACGTACCCCTGCGCCGACAAGCCGTCGAACACCCTGACCTGGTGCAGCAGCGTCGGATCCTGGATCACCACCGCATCGGGGTTCGCGATCGGTTCACGCGACCTGATCTCAGTCTCGTTCAGCCGACAGAACGCCACCACCGGCGCTCCCATCCGCTCAGATCCAAAGCTCGGGATCGCCTGGGCCCAGCACCCCTCCACAAACCCGGCGACCGACAGCATCTCCGCCGCCGTCACCACGCCCTGCCCGCCACGCCCATGAATGCGCACCTGGAACATGACCTTCCCTTCTCTGAAGGCCCCCTCCAGTCATGCTGCAAATGCCGCACCAGACCGAGAACGCCCTCAGCGTCCCAGCCGCAAACGCTTTCATCGTTTCGCTTCTCAGTCGTGGGAACTCGGCTCCCGCGCCCGAGAGACTTCGCCCTGCCTCAAACAGGTCATTCACCCTTCGACCGCAGGTCCCTCAGCCGCTTCGATAGCTTCAGGTTCCGGTCGTACGCGTCATAAAAGAGCCCGACCACCCCCACCGCCATCCCCGTCGGCTCCTCGTTCACCCGGATCAGCAGGTTCTCCAGCTCCAGGTGCAGCCCGTCGTCGCTCCACATCGCCTCGATGTCAAAGGCCGTGTCCACCCCCAGGCGATACCCCCGCATGTAGAAGTCCGCCTCGAACTCCGGCGGGGTCATCGCCACCCGCGACTTCGTCCGTTGAAGCCCCAGCCGCGGGGGGGGGGTGTTGGAACGCGCCCCCCCCGCCCCCACCCCCCCGACCACCCCCAGGGCGCTATAGTCCCCAAGCCAAAGCCGCTTAAGCCACGCACCGCCCACCCGCC
>JBEIUO010000708.1:0-2182 GCA_040374335.1 Phycisphaeraceae bacterium | reverse complement strand
TGGTGAAGATTGTTTTCTGCGCGCACAAAGATGTCTTGTGAGGCAATGGGGAATAGGCAATGGGAAGAGGGAGCGGGGCGGGGGCGGTGGGAAGAAGGGGAGCTGAGGGGGAGGGTGGTGCGAGGTTTGGTTGCTCAGTGGCCTCAGGCGCCGGCCCGGCTTGAAGAAGAAGAGGAGACCGGGGGCGGGGTAGGTGGTGGCGTTTTGGGGGGAGGGGAGTTGTGGTGGGTGTTCTGCGGGTTGCGCGGTGTTCGGTGCCGCGGCGAGGCCAAGGGCGCGGCGTGGATTCGGCACGCGGGGAGGGGTTGAGATTAGATCGATGTGATGAGTATGGGGCGAAACTGCCTGAAGCTGTACCACCGCTGAAGCGGTGGCCTACAAGCGAGCAAGCCCGTTGAAACGGGCTGAAAGGCAGAGAGCGAAGAAGGGTGGGGATAGCGGTTGTACTGCGGTTGAAGCGGTGGACCATGAGCGAGCACGACCAGGGAAACGGGCTGAAGAGGGATGCCGCGGGGAAGATGACGGATGATGGGCGGAACTACGGGTACGTGTGGGACGGGTTCGGGCGTCAGCGGCAGGTGAAGAAGACGACGGACCAGGCGCTCGTGGCGGAGTACCGGTACAACGGGCTCGGGCATCGGGTGAGCTGGAACTGCGACACGGGCGGGGATCTCGATGTGGACGGGTCGGACAAGACGTGCTTCTTCGTGTACGACCTGAAGTGGCGGCCGGTGGCGGCACGGACGCGAAGCCCAGGGAACGGTTCATCTTCTACGACGCCGGTCTTGCTGGAAGGGGGAGTTCGAGTTACATTGACAGCGTGATCATGCGCGACAAGGACGCCAACTCCGCCTGGCCCGCGGCATCCGACGCAACGTTGGATGAGCGGTGGTGCTGGTGGCAGAACGCTGGAGGGGGGCGGGCCGATGTGGGCGTGCTGGCACCGGGCGCGGGTCAACTCAGCGTGACTCGCGGGAATCGGATCGGGTACGCGGGGTATCGGTTTGATTCGGCGACGGAGCGGTACCAGGGGCGAGACCGGGTCTACGCGCCGGTTGATCGCGGTAGTGGTTCTGCCACACCTTCGGTGTGGAAGATTCATTTTGGGCTGGACCGGGGGTGTCGCTCGCAGAGCCTCGCTCCACCCCCGGCTATTGGCGTGCAGCCTTACAGGCTGCGGGGGAGAGGCGAGTGCGCATTGAGTCAGGCGCGGCGTATCGGCGTCGTGGGTGCAACGAAGACGCGACTGAAAGTCGCGGAGACCCAGCGGCTGGAAAGCCGCTGCCACGCGCGGTGGGGTGTTGTGGCGATTGCGGCGATGAGCGCCTTCGGCGTGCGGTAGTTCAGCGAGTTGTGCGGCGGTGGTTGCGGTAGTGGTTCTGCCACACCTTCGGCGTGGAAGATTCATTTTGGGGTGGACCGGTGGTGTCGCTCGCAGGGCCTCGCTCCACCACCGGCTACTCACTTGCAGCCCTCACGGGCTGCGGGGGAGAGGCGAGTGCGCTGCGAGTTGGGGGCGGCGTTGTGGCGTCGGGGGTCGCACCGCAGGCCGGGGGCGTGCGAGACGGCTTTGGCTGAACGGCCGAAGTTGCGGGGGGAGATTCGCGCTGTCGGTGCGTGGGGTGAGGGTTTCGCACGGGCGGGGACGCCCGTGCGGAACACTTGGCCTGGAAAGGCCAAGCTACCGGGCACGCTACTGGGTTTGTTGAGTTCTGCGCTGGTTGATCGCTTGCGTCGTCAGCGCGTCGAGGCGGTCGTGGCGGTAGACCTCGTCGGCGAAGATCGAACGCTCCGTCGGGCGGGCCAGGCGGAGTTGAGGCTCGGGTGGGTTCGTGCGAGCAGATGTGCTCGTCGTGCTCGCCGATGTCGAGTCCGGCGCGGGCAACCGTGCGGAGCGGTCGACGAACTGCGCGGAGACCGCGGTGTCGAGTTTCGGTAGCGAATCAAAGTTCGGCGCACCCATCAGCCGCTCGATCGGACCGCCGATCGAGAAGACCGTGCCCGGCGGGACCTTCGCGTAGTTCAGCCCGCGGTACTTCACGTATTCCGACTTTGGGAAAACTGCCGCGACGCCGCCGGCGAAACGCACGAGGAGCGTCTGGTCGGCGTTCGCGGCGAGTTGTGGCCCGAAGACCTTCGGATCCAGGCGGGCCTCGTAGATGCGCTCGAAGTTCGTCGAGAG
>JBEIUO010000313.1:0-4223 GCA_040374335.1 Phycisphaeraceae bacterium | reverse complement strand
GTTCCAGGGGCACGGGCTCGTGGCCTGCGAAGTCGCCGCCGCGCCATCGACACGCACCATCCCCAAGGGCTCGGTGCTCGTGACGACCGCGCAGCCGCTGGGCAACGTCGTCGTCGCGCTCCTCGAGCCGCACGCGGAGGACTCACTCGCGACGTGGAACGCCTTTGACCCGTGGATGAAGCTGGACGCGAAGTACCCCGTCCTCCGCGTGGTCAAGCGCATCGAGGGGCCGTGATCAGCCCCCGAGCTTCGCGAGGGCATCGCCCTTGAGCCGGTACACGGTCCACTCGTCCATCGGGATCGCGCCCAGGTACTTGTAGAACTCAATCGCCGGCGTGTTCCAGTCGAGCACGGACCACTCCAGCCGCGTGCACTCTCGCTTCACCGCGATCCGCGCCAACTGCCGCAGGAGCGCACCCCCCAGGCCCCTGCCGCGGAACGCCGGGCGCACGAAGAGGTCCTCGAGGTAGATACCGGGCTGGCCGGTCCAGGTCGAGTAGTTCATGAAGAACAGGGCCATGCCCTCGACCTTGCCGTCGATCTCGCCCATGATGCACTCGGCGACGCCCGCGCCGCGCCCCTGCGTCTTCGGATCACCGAACAGGGCCCTTCGAACCTGCTCCGGCGTCGCCTTGGCCTCCTGCGGGGCCTTCTCGTAATCAGCCAACTCGCGGACGAGCGCGAGGATGTGCGGGATGTCCCCCTCGGCGGCCCATCGGAGGGTCACACCTACTGGCATGGCGGCGGTGTTGAGCGGCTCGGGTGCGGTGGTCATGGCCAGATTTGTACCAGCCCCGGCGGCGAACGTCCTGCACGCCACGGAATTCCGCCAGCGATTATGGAATCCGCCGCCCAGTTTTGTCGTTATCCTCGCATGATGCATCGACCCGCCGCGTTCGTGATCCTGCCGTTCCTGCTCCTCGCCCCCGGGGCGATGGCGCAGCGAGCCGGTGAGTCCAGCGTCGTCGCCGTGGTTGAATCGTCCTTCCATCGGTGGGACATCGACAGCGACGGCGAAATCTCCGCGCCCGAGATCGACGCCGTGATCACCGACCCCAGCACCAAAGGCCCCGACGCCGCCGCGGCCGCCGCCATCAAGCTCGCCATGCGCAGCCCCAAGGTCAAGATGGGTGCCATCTCGCGGGGTGAGCTCGAGACCGCCGCGGCATCCGAGAAGCGAGCTTCCGCCGACGCGGACGACGAGACCGAAGAGGACGCGAGCACGACGCCGCCGAACCTGCAGAAGCGGTTCGCGACGGCCCGTCGGAAGATCACGAACGCGTCGCCCGTGTTGTTCGCGGAGGGCGGGCCGGTGCTGAGTTCGTGCCATCAGGGGCCGCTGGGCGATTGCTACTTCGTGGCGGTGGTGGGGGGCTTGCTCCACACGCGACCGGACGAACTGAAGGCGATGTTCGACGCGGGCGCGGGGCCGCGCGTCGCGGTCACGTTCCCGGGGCAGGAGCCGGTGGAGATCGAGGCGCTGACGGACGGCCAGATCGCGATCTCCTCGAGCAGCGGCAAGTCCGGGCGGTGGCTGCCGACCCTCGAGCACGCGTTCGAGAGGGTGCGGCAACTGAGGCGAGACGCCGAGAAGCGGCCGGCCGAACCGACGGACCTCATCGCGCGCGGGGGCTCCGCGGGGGAGAGCATCGAGTTCCTGACCGGCCACGACGCCTCGCGCCTCGAGTTGTGCGGGAAGGAGAGGGAGCCGACGGACGACAAGGTGCGCGACCGCGCGGCGAAGGCCCGCGAGGTGCTCGGTGAGGTCATGAAGAGCAAGCGACTCGCGGCCGTCGGAACCGATGACGACCGCATCACGCCGGGGATCTCGCCCAAGCACGCGTACGCGGTCCTCGCGTTCGACGAGAGCGCCGACCGTGTGACCATCTGGAACCCCCACGGCAACACCTTCAAGCCCAAGGGTGCGCAGGGTCTGAAGAACGGGTACGCCACATCGAAGGGTGTCTTCACGATGCCGGTCGAGGAGATGGTCCGGGTCTTCCGCGGGCTGGTGTACGAAACCGATCGCAAGGCGATGGGCCGGCGGGGGAACATCTCCGACCGCCGAAAGTAACCACGCCCCCGTGCGGCCCGCGTGCGAGCCCCCAACAATCACCCCGAAGGAGCGTGTCCCATGTCGAAGAAGGTTGCGGTCGTGCTCTGCGGGAGCGGTCGATCAGACGGCAGCGAAATCACCGAGGCGGTGAGCACCATCGTGCACCTCTCGCGTCACGGCGCGACGTACAAGTGCTTCGCGCCCGACAGCCCGCAGACCGACGTCATCAACCACGCCACCGGTAAGCCGATGCCCGGCACGCAGACCCGCAACATGATGGTCGAGGCAGCGAGGATCTCGCGCGGCGAGATCTCGCAGCTCACGTCGCTCTTCGCGGCGGAGTTTGACATGGTGGTCTTCCCCGGCGGCAACGGCCTGGCGAAGAACCTGTGCGACTTCGCGACCCGGGGCTCGGAGTGCACGGTGATCCCCGATGTGGAGCGCGTCATCCGGGAGTTCCACACGGCCAAGAAGGGGATCGGGCTCATCTGCATCGCGCCGGTCCTCGCGGCTCGCGTGCTCGGGGCCCGCATGAACGGCCCCGGTTGCAAGGTCACTATCGGGACGAGCGATGAAGTCGCCGGCAAGATCGCGGAGATGGGCTCGACCAATGTGCCCAAGGGTGTCAGCGAGGCGTACCTCGACGACAAGAACCGCGTGTACTCCACGCCCGCGTACATGTGCGACGCCAAGCCGCACGAAGTGTTCGAGGGAATCGGGCGGTTGATCGACTTGATGATGCGTTGAAACCGATCGGAGGCTGTGATGCGGACTGTGTGCGGATGGTGGGGTGTGGTGATCGCGTCCGTGGCGACGGCGGCTGTTGCGCCCGCGCTCCGCGGGCCCGAGGACACGCAGACCGACGCCGACGCCCAGACCATCGACGACCGCAAGATCGCCAGGATTGTGGAACGCGACGGCGGGGCGCTCCTCGAACCGGGCGGGCTCCTCAGCGCCGAGGAACTGCTCGAGGCCCGGGGCGAACTGGCCATCGCGCAGCTCGCCGACGCTCCCGCCAAGGAAATGACCGAGGCCGAGCTGTACGAAACCGCCCGGCGCGGCGTGCTGGTGGTCCGCGAGCTGTACAAGTGCGACAACTGCCCCCGCTGGCACACGGCCGGCGGCGGCACCGCGTTTGTCCTCAGCGCCGACGGCGTCTGCGTCACGAACTACCACATGTTCGAAAGCCGCGGGCAGGAGCACAAGGTCTATCCGATCGTCCTGACCGCCGACGGCGAGGTGTTCACGGTCAAGGAAGTGCTCGCGGCGAGCCACCCGGACGACGTGGCGATCTTTCGCCTGGGCAACGGCCGCAAGGACGGCGAAGAGATCGAGGCCGGCACGCACGTCTTCACGCCGATCCCGCTCGCCGAGTCCGCGCCGATCGGTACGCGGGTCGGGCTGATTGCACACCCGGACAACGAGTGCTACACGTTCACGACGGGGATCATCGCGCGGCGATCGCTCGCCCACCGCGGGATCAACGGCGAATCGGGCGAGGACGACGACGTGCCCGCGATCAACGTGACCTGCGAGTACGGCGTCGGATCCAGCGGCGGACCCGTCATGGATATGCGCGGCCGGGCCGTGGGAATGGTGTGCAACACCCATACCGTCTGGTCCGGCGAGGGGCGTCGACGCGAGCCGCAGATGGTCCGTCGCCGCTGCATCCCCTCCGACCGGATCATGCTCCTGCTGGCGAGCCCGCCCCCCAAGGTACAAGACTGATCATGCGAACATTCCGAAGCGACCGTTCTCCGACCGACCCTTCTCAAGGGATCACCAAGGCCGAGCTCCTCGAAGCCGCCGACATCTCCTCCAAGACCTTCGACATGATCCGCAAGGCCGCCCGCGTGAAGGGCCCTGGTCACGGCGGGCTGGAGTACGTCTTCCCCATCGAGGACATCAAGCAGATCATCCGCACCGCCGAGGGCGGCCGCTTCACCGAACGCGGTGCACCCGCGGCGCAGGGCTGGCGGGCCATGCTCGCCGAGCGTGGCATCGAGATGGAAGAGCAGAAAAAGCTCAGAGGCCGCGCTGGTGGCGGCCTGTGAGGGTGACCTTGCTCGAGTTGTCGCGACGGTCCGGGCTTAGCAGCCCGAGTCCCACCGCTGGAAGAAGTCGATCACGTCGTCTCCGTCAACGCCACCGTCGCCGGTGATGTCGG
>JBEIUO010000188.1:0-5695 GCA_040374335.1 Phycisphaeraceae bacterium | reverse complement strand
TGGCCGACGATGTCGTCGTTGGGGTTGTTGTCGTTGACGCCGAAGTCCCAGCCGTTGATGTCGTCCACAAACCCGTTGCCGTCGTCGTCCAGGCCGTTGCCCGCGACTTCGCCGGGGTTGACCCACAGGTTCGGCGCGAGATCCGGGTGGTCGATGTCGACGCCCGAGTCAATCACCGCCACAACCACGTTCCGGTTGCCGATCGTGACGTCCCACGCCTCTTCAGCGTTGATGTCCGCGCCCAGCGTGCCCAGCTGCCCCTCGATGAACTGCCCCGTGTTGCGCAGCCCCCACTGCTCGTTGAACTGCGGGTCGTTCGGAACGCGCGTGACCTCGTGCAACAGGTTCGGCTCGATGCCGATCACGTCCGACATGTCGTCCACAACCCGGTTCGCGGCAGACTTGGAAACCACCCCGCGGGTGCGGATCTCAGCCCACCCACCCCGGCCGAGCGAGCTCACGCTCTCAACCGTCACACCCAATCGGGTGGCGACTTCCCGGGCGACAAGTTCCGCCCGCTCGTTCCCAAGATGTTCCTCGAACGTGACGATGTAAGAGCCGGTGATCGCGGCAACGCGCGCGTTGCCCCAGTCGAGGTAGCTCGCGTCAGTGGGGAGCGTCGCCGACAGCATCTGCCGGACTTCCAGCGTTTCAACTCCCGAGTCGGCCCCCGTCGTCCTTCCCATCAGCCAGTTCTTCAAGAGGGCCAAGGTTCGATTCTGCATCGGCAAAGCTCCCACCCGCTGCCTTCCGCAGCGGCATTCTCTTTCTCAAGCTCGGCGGCAGTCCAGGGCCGCGCCGGGCGTAGGCACACACATACCCCGCCTCAGTTCCGCGAGGCCAGGCTCCAAGCCTACGGGTCCCCCCCACTACCCGTTGCGGATCTTCTCCGAAACGGCGTCCGCGCACAAGTCCGGGGTCTTCCCTGATCCAGACCAGCACGCTTCCCGTGCAGAACCCTATCAGCCTCGCGCTGATTTGTCGAGCAGTCTCAACGCCAGTTCGCAATGAGCCCGACTCGCCCCTTGATGTTCGCAGATCACGCCCCGACCGGCCTCTCCAAGTGCCCTGCGGGCCCCCGGATCGCTCAATAGGTCATCTAGACATTGTCGCAGATCCGCCGCCGACACCACTTTCAGCCCCCCTCCGGCACAAAGTGCCTCCACCGCAAACGAAAAATCCCCAAATCGAGGTCCGATTACCGTGGGTTTCCCGAGTGAAATCGGCTCCACAGGATCCGATCCATACAGATCACCGAAGCTCCGCCCCACGATTGCGATGTCCGCCAGCGAATACGCCGCCCTCAACTCGCCGATCGAATCCAACAAAAACCGCGTCCCCCCCAACGCCCCGGGACCCCCTCCCTTCGGCCGCGCCGACCGCCGCACGCACCCCGGCATCGCCGCCGCTGCTTCTTCGAATCGCTCCGGCTTCCGCGGCGCACACAACAACTGAACGCCCGGAGGACACGCCGCGTGCAGCAACGCCTCCTCTCCCCACGCCGGACGACCGTTCGCACCATCAAACCCCGGCGGGGCCGCACGACCCGGCAACGGCCCCGTACTCCCCGCAACGATCAACGGACGCGAGCGGTCAATCCCCAGTTCACTCGCCAGTTGGTCCGCCCCGGGTGCATCGTTCTGCAGCCGAGCCGCGTCCCACTTCATCGATCCAGTCACCCGCAGCCGCGACGGTTCAACCCCCATCGCTTCAAAGCGATCCCGGTACGCCTCCTCCTGAACCGCCGCCGCATGCAACCGGCGGTACGACCGCGAGAAGAACCACTTGAAGCGGCAGTAGCCCTTGAAGGACCGTTCGCTCAGGCGGCCGTTGATGACGGCAATCGGCAGACGCCGAGCGGCACACTCTGCCACGAAGTTGGGCCAGATCTCGAGTTCAACCAGCATGACCACTTCGGGCTTGACCGCGTTCAGAAAGCTCCGGACGCTCGGGGAGAAGTCGAGCGGGTAGCGGACCGCCGTCGCCATCGTCCCGCAGACCTCGCGTGCGCGGGCGAGGCCGGTATCGGTCGTCGACGACACAACCACGTCGGCGTGCGGAGCGAGAAGAGGGATGAGTTCGCGGAGCGCATTGACCTCACCGACCGAAACGGCGTGCAGCAGCACACGCCCCTTGGCTCCGGGCTTCACGGGGGGAAGCGAGGGGATCTTCCCGAAGCGTTCCGCCCAGCCCGCCCGCTTCTTCCCGGCCCACCAGGGAGCGGTCAGCAACGCGAGGGGGATGTAGAGGAGATCGAGAGCGTTCATCGGAAAACGTGTTCGTATCGGAAATGGGCAGGCCGGGATTCGAACCCGGAACCCTTCGCGTGTAAGGCGAATGCTCTGGCCGTTGAGCTACCCGCCCGGCCGGCAGAAGCGTACGCCGGGTTCAGTCGTCGTCCCAACGAAGCGTCGAGATGCCGATCGCAAACCCCACGACCGCCACCCCGACGAGGATGCCGACCGGGATCGCCATCTCGGCCAACGAAAAACCCCGCCACATCGCACCCTCCACCGCCTCAACCGCCCAGCGGAACGGGCTGACCGCGCTCAGCTTCCGCATGAGCGGCGGCATGAAGGCAGTCGGAATGCTCCCGCCGCCGATCATCGCCAAGATCAGCATCACGGCGCGGGCGAGCCCCTGAGCGGCGCCCTCCGTGCGTGAGAGACCCGCGATCAGCATCATCAGGCCCGTGAATCCGAGCGAGATCCCGACGACGGCAATCCCCATCATCGGCCAGCTCTGCACCCGGACGCCCAGCGCAACAACCGCGAGACCCAGGAGTATGCCCATCACCGCAAGGCAACCGATCGCGCACGCGAGGGCCTTCCCCAGCAGGATCTGCGACTTGGAGATCGGCGCGATGCGCAGCCGCGAGAGTGTGCCCCGCGATCGCTCGGTGACCACCGAAACACCAAACGCCATCACGCACCCCATGAGCCCCCAGACCACCCCCTGCGGAAAGCTCACCTCAAAGGAGTTGAGCGGGCCCTTGTTCACGACCTCGAGCTCCCGAGTCGTCACGCGAATGGGCTGCCACCCCGCAAGACCCCCGGCCGATCCATCACCCGAACCCGCGGGAGTCGCGTTCGCCGCGCTCAACCCGCTCACCGTGTCGAATAGCGTTCCCAGGAGCACCTTCTGCACCGGCCCGAGCGTGTCGGAACTCGCAATCGACTGCTTCCCCTGATCCGCCAGCTTCCGCGTCAGATCCGCGTCTCCCAACGACCGCGACAACTGCTTGAACGCGAGCTCGTTGAGCTTCCCCACCAGCAGACCCGACTGCGCCGCGTTCTTCGGCGACACAATCACGTCCAGCTCCAGAGCACGCCCCGAGAACAACCCCCCCGCCGCATCCTCGAAGTCCTCGGGCAGCACAACCGCCGCATCGGCGCTCCCCTTGCGGACCAGATCCTCCGCCTGCGCGAGCGTCGCCGCGTCCTTCACATTGATCGCCGAGTCGGCCCTCAGATCACCAACAAATCCCGCCGCGGCAGCGTTCTGCGCGAGATCAACGACGGCGATATCCATCTTGCCCGCCGGCCCGCCGCTGCGGAAGATGGTCCCGAAGAAGAGCGCGACGAGAACTGGGAAAATGAACGTAAAGAAACAGTTGGCCTTGTCTCGAAACAGCTGGAGGAGGTCCTTGCGTGCGATGGCGAGAATGACGTTCATGATGGCCCTTTCTCAGTCACGCAGGCTTCTGCCGGTGAGGTTCAGGAAGACGGACTCAAGATCGGGACGATCGATTCTCACCGAACTCACGTTCCCCGCCGCCATCGCGCGAGCGATCTCCGGGAGCGGATCACGCACCTGCGACCGCGTCTCCGTCCCCGCCTGAACGAGCGTGAGCACGCTGCTGCCCCCGTGCTGTTCGATGAGTTCCTGCACCGTCCCGGTCGCGAGAAGCTTCCCCTTGTCCATGATGGCGATCCGGTCGCACACCTTCGCCGCCTCCTCCATGTAGTGCGTGGTGTACACGATCGTGCGACCAGCCGCGGAAAGCGCACGCACCGTCTCGAGGATGTTGTTGCGAGACTGCGGGTCAACTCCCGCCGTCGGCTCATCAAGAAGGATGATCGCCGGGTCATGGATCAACGCAGCAGCGAGGTTCAGCCGCCGCTTCATCCCGCCCGAGTACCTGGACGCACGCTCGGTCCCCTTCGCCTCAAGCCCAACCGAAGCGAGGGCCCGCAATGCGGCCCCGCGTGGGTCGGCCATCCCGTGAAGGCGAGCAAAGAACGCGAGATTCTCCAGCCCAGTCAGATCCTCATAGATGGCCAAGGCCTGCGGCGCAACCCCCAGGAGTCGGCGCGCCCTCGGGTCCGTCGGAGGCCCGACCCCCTCGATCTCAACACTGCCCGAGTCCGGCGCGAGCAGGCCCACGGTCATCGCGATGCAGGTCGACTTGCCCGCGCCGTTCGGGCCCAACAGGCCAAGCACCTGACCCTTCGGAACCGTGAGGGTGAGGCCGTCAACGGCGACGAGTGAGCCGAATGACTTGCGAAGGGCGTTGAGGTGGAGCATGGCGGAATCCTGAGACCGGGCAGCGGTGGCTGGGAGGCGAACTCGGATGGTGTTCGGTAGGCGTGAGGAACGGTTATCAGCGGATCAACCTTCTATGGGGAAAGGGATAGACCAGATTCTATGAATATGGGGCTGGGGCTTGCCGAGATCAGATTCGCAAGAAACCAGATTGTCAGTGGAGCACCCCGTGAGCGAATCGCCTCCGATCATCATCCGACAATCAGCCCGCTACGACATAGCGCTCCGGGCCCACCTCGCCATCGCCGAACCGCACGCCTCCGACGTCAAGTTCGCGAGCGCCGCGGGAGCCAAGGACGGCTGGATCGAGTGCGACCTGATCGATATCTCGACGGGAGGCGTCGGACTCATCACGCGCCTGTTCGTTCCCCGACGAGTGCTGGCGAAGGTACGCGTGTACTCGGACGAGAACTTCGCAGAGCCGGTGCTCGAGTGCACGTGCCGCATCCAACGCGTGATCATGACCGACCGTCGGCCGGCGTACCTGCTGGGAACCTGCTTCGAGGGCATGACACCGGCCGAAACCGAATCACTCGAACGGCTACTCACGAGGTTGAACGCCGAGTAAGGCGGAGGGGAACTTGTCGTGCAAGAGATGAGCAGCTTTGTTGTGCGGACCCTCCTCGCGGACGGTGTAATCCGTGAGCCCGATGTCAAGCGCGCAAACCAGCACGTCGTCCAGTCGGGCGGAACCCTGCTCGACGCGCTTGTCGCGATCAACGCCGTTTCGTCGCGGACCATCGCCATCTCCCAGGCCCGAGTGTGCGAATACCCCTTCGTGGACATCGCCTCCTTCGACGTCGACATCCAGAACGCCCGCTTCGTCCCCAGAGCAATCGCCGAGAAATACGGCGCGTTCCCCCTGTTCATCCTCGACGGCGCAGCCACCGTCGCCATGCAGGACCCCCTCAACCTCCAGGCCGCCGACCACCTCCGGCAGTTGCTCAAGGTCGATGTCGATCCCGTCGTCGCGGACTCTCGCGATCTCAAGGGCCTGATCACTCGCGCCTACAGCCTCGCCAACACGCAAGGAAACGCCGAACGCGGCGAGAACTCGCTCAACGTCACCACCGGCGAAGAACCAATCGTCGCCGCCGTCAACCAGATCCTCGCCGGCGCAGTCGAAATCGGCGCGAGCGACGTCCACATC
>JBEIUO010000534.1:0-2932 GCA_040374335.1 Phycisphaeraceae bacterium | reverse complement strand
TCATCCACCTCGAGGGCGAGGCCAAGGGCCTGAAGCAGGCCGGCGCGATCCTGATGCACCCGATCAACGAACTGCAGATCGAGTGCCTCGTGCTCGAAATCCCGGACTTCATCGAGGTTCGCGTCGACGATCTCGACGTTGGCCATGGCATCACCGCGGGCGACGTGAAGCTGCCCAACGAGGGCATGAAGCTCCTGACCGACTCGCACGGCATGGTGGCGCAGATCGTCATCCAGGCCGAGATCGTGGTCGCCGAGGCCACCGCCGCGACCACTGCTGGCGCGACCCCCGAAGTGCTCACCGCCAAGAAGCCCGAGGACGGCGCCGCCGCCAAGCCCGGTGCCGCTCCGGCGAAGGGTGCGGCGGGTGCTGCTCCCGCGAAGGGCGCTGCTCCCGCGAAGGGCGCTGCTCCGGCGAAGCCCGCTCCCAAGAAGTAATCCGAACCGGACACGAGCCTCACCGAACGCAACGTCGAGCATCGCATGAAGATCATCGTCGGCCTTGGCAACCCAGAGGGCAGATACGCCAGAACGCGGCACAACGCCGGGTTCATGGTGGTTGACCGCCTGCTGGCACGCCATGCGCCTCGCGAGGTTCTGAAGGCGAGGTTCAACGCGGCGACGGCGGAGGCGTCGATCGGCGGCGAGCGGTGTCTGCTGATGAAGCCCACCACGTACATGAACCGATCCGGACTCGCCGTGGGCGATGCTGTGCGGTTCTTCAAGGTGGACCTCAAGGCCGACCTGCTCGTCGTTGTGGATGAACTCTACCTCCCGACCGGGAAGATCCGCATCAACCCCAAGGGCGGCGCGGGGGGCCACAACGGCCTCTCGCACATCCAGCAGACTCTGGGATCCGACGAGTATCCCAGGCTCCGCATCGGCGTCGGTCTCCAGCCCGACGGCGGCAAGCCGTCGTTCATGGATCAGGCCGACTTCGTGCTCGCTCCGTTCGCGTCCGAGGAAGAACCGTTGCTGACGCCGGCGCTGGACCGCGCGACGTCCGCGGCGGAGGCATTTGTCACCAAGGGGCTCGCCGCCGCGATGAACGCGTTCAACGGCCCCGATGGTGGATCACCCAAACCCAAGTCTTTGAACCCCAAGAAAGAGAAGTCCGGCCCGGGTCGACCCGACAAGGGCGACCAGGGGCCGGAGCAGGCCGCGTGAAAGCGGCTGCTCCACAGGCCCACCCGGGCAGGGAAAGGAAAGTAGCAATGGCAGAGAAGCGCACTTACACGTACGAGGCCATGTTCCTGTTGAGCCAGGCTGTCGCGTCCGACTTCAGCGGAGCGATCGCTCACATCCGCGAGGTCATTGCCCGTGGCAACGGCACGATCCTCGCGATGAAGAAGTGGGACGAGCGTCGGCTCGCCTACGAGATCGCGGGCCAGAAGCGCGGGGTGTACATCCTCGCGTACTTCTCCGCCCCCGGCCCCGACATCGCGCACATCGAGCGTGACTGCAACCTGTCGGAGAAGCTCCTCCGCACGATGATCCTCCGCTGCGATCACATGACCGCCGAGGAAGTGACCGCGCAGGACGCTCAGAAGGAGCTCGAGATCGAGGCCAAGATGCGGGCCGAGCGCCCGGCCGTGGCCGCAGCCGCCGCTCCCGCCGCGGAGCCCGAGGCGTCCGACGAGAACGCCTGAGTTCTCTGATCAGCTTGACAAGAGGCCGCTCTGGAAACAGGGCGGCCTTCTCTTTGCGCTCACGCGACGACGAGGTGGTAGTGGGAGACCGAGCGCGTGACCTTGCCCGCGGGGTTGAAGAAGAACACCTCCGCCGCGAGGTCCCCGGTCATTCGCTTATAGACCAGGATCACGCTCTCTAGGCCGACTGTGATGTAGAGCGGGTCGAACCGCAGCGTGGGGTTGCGGTCCAGAGCCCGCCGGAAGTAGTCTCGCACGCCGACGATGCCCTTGATGCTCGTGTCGTCGACGCCGTTGTACCGCTTGATGAACGGCGACGAGTGCTCGATACCGCCGTCGTAGTGGGACATGATCGCCTCCACGTCGCGGGCGTTCCACGCGGCGTACCAACTCGCGGCGAACGTCTGGGCCTGTGTTTCCGTGACGGGAATGGTGTGGGCTCCAATCAAAACACCCGCCTCTCAGCGGGTGCTCTGTGTTCGGTATCAGTTGCGGATCAGGCGATGCCGTCCTTCGACGCCATCAGCTTGATCATGTCCACGCAGCGGGTCGAGTAGCCGGCTTCGTTGTCGTACCAGCTCACCACCTTGAAGAACCGCTTGTTGAGCTCGATGCCCGCCTTCGCGTCGAAGATCGACGAACGACGGTCGCCGATGAAGTCGCTGGAGACGACCTCCTCTTCCGTGTATCCCAGCACGCCCTTCATCGAGCCCTCCGCCGCGGTCTTCATCGCGGCATTGATCTCGGCCAGGCTCGTGTCCTTCGAGGTCTTGAACGTGAGGTCGACGCACGAGACGTCGGCGGTCGGAACCCGGAAGCTCATGCCGGTCAGTTTGCCCTTCAGGGCCGGGATGCACAGCGTCACGGCCTTTGCCGCGCCCGTGCTCGCCGGGATGATGTTCTGGTACGCGTTGCGGCCCCCACGCCAGTCCTTCTTCGACGGGCCGTCCTGAGTCGGCTGCGTAGCCGTCGCGGCATGGACGGTGGTCATGAGGCCTTCCTCGAGGCCGAACGCGTCCTGGATCACCTTGGCGATCGGGGCGAGGCAGTTGGTCGTGCACGACGCGTTGGAGATCACCGTGTGCTTCGAGGGGTCGTAGTTCTCGTGGTTCACACCCAAGCACAGCGTCGGCACCTGCGCGGGTTCGCTCTTGGTCGGCGCCGAGATCACGACGCGCTTCGCGCCCGCGGCCACGTGCAACGAGGCCTTCTCGAAGTCGGTGAACAAGCCGGTGGACTCGAGCACGTAGGACACGCCCAGATCCTTCCAAGGGAGCTTGCCGG
>JBEIUO010000308.1:0-4299 GCA_040374335.1 Phycisphaeraceae bacterium | reverse complement strand
GGGTGGGTGGGGGGCGGTTGCGGAGTTCGACCCACTTGCGAAGAGTGGTGAAGACCCACATTCCGACGAACGCGAAGACGGGGGAGCCAGCGAGAAAGACGAGGCGCGAGGGCCAGATAGTGGTGGCCCAGTAGATGGCGGCGGCGAGGAGGGCAAGGACGGGGAGGATGAAGAGGGGCCTGGGCTTGGAGACCATGGCGTCACCGGCGCGACGGCTGATCTGGACGGCGTGGTTGTGGTAGGTGGAGAGAAGGCGGCGGGCCCAGATGAACTCGGTCGCGAGGAGGGCGAGGCCGGCCGGGATGACGATGACCGCGGGGCCCGGGGCGACGATCATGACGATGCCGATGCCGACGACGGTGATCCCCGCGACGAGCACGAGTACCTTGCGGCTGTGCCGGAGGGCCGTGCGGGCGAAGCGGTCGGCTTCGGGGCCGAGTGGGGAGACCTCTTCCGCGGCGGCGGGCTTCTTGCGGTAGAACGCGGCGAACCAGAGGCCCATCCCAACGGCCGTGGCGATGACGGCGAGGAAGACCTCCGGGGGGAGCTGGTGTGCCCGCGGGAGGCTGATGGCGAAGGCACAGTGGCAGAGGGTGAGGGCGAGGCCGACCTTGATGAAGCGGAGGCTCGGGGCGGCGTCCTTGATGGCGAAGTAGAGGGAGCGCATGCAGAGGAGGCCGAAGCCGTTTGCCGCGAAGATGATGAGCGGATCGGAGGAGACGGCGAAGGTGGCGGGGATGGAGTCGAGGGAAAAGAAGAGCTCGGCGGTTGTGAGCACGAGCAGGGTGAAGATCAGGGGAGTGAAGGCCATGCGTCCCGCGACCCGAGTGGTGAGGGCGTCGCCCTCGAAGGACTCGGAGATGGGGAGGAACTTTCGGAGGAGGTTGTAGAGAGGGTTCTGCGCGGGGTCGAGCGACTCGCGGCGGACGAGGATCATGCGGAGCGCGGCGAGGACCAGCAGGACAGCGAGGACGAGCCGGACTACCCGACCGATTTCAGGGAAGGCGAGCATCGATCCGAGTCCGAAGATGATCGGGCCCTGGACGAGCTGGGTGATGACGACCCCGTAGATGAGGATGCGACGCTGGTGTTTGGGCGGGGTTTTGAAGTGGGCGAAGACCGCCGAGAAGACCAGGACCATGTCGAGGTCAAGGGCGAGGTCGAGGACCAGGGCGCTGAGGAACTCAAGGGAGGCGGCGGAGCCGGAGCGGACTTCGAGGCCGTGGGCGGTGCCGAGGCCGAGCCAGTGCTCTGAGTACGCGGCGTACACGAGGCCGTTGAAGGCCACGGCGATGAGCAGGTAGAAGCTGAACCAGGCGAGTGCGCTGGGGGCGCGCTGCACGCCAGGTTTGCGGTTGAATACGAGGAGGTCGAGGGCGGAGAGCCCGAAGACGATGAAGAGCAGGATGACCCAGGGAGTCGGGTTCACGCGGGCTTCTTCTTGAGCTGCGACGCGATGATGCCCACGGTGAGGACACCCAGGATGATCCCGAGGGAGAGAAGGGGATTCATCTCAAGGGGCTTGGTTGGCGCCCAGGAGGTGAGCCACGACTGCGAGGGGGAGAGGAAGCGGTCGAGCATGTGGAAGTGATACAGGCCTTCGATGAGCATCTTGCAGCCAACAAAGGCGAGGATGATGATCAGGCTGATCTTGAGATACTCGAACTGGTCCATGGCTTCGGCGAGGACGAAGTAGAGGGCGCGGAGACCGAGGATGGCGAACATGTTGGACGTGAAGATGATGAAGGAGTCCTGGGTGATGCCCACAACGGCGGGGACGGAGTCGACGGCGAAGATGATATCAACGACGTTGAGGATGATCAGGACGAGAAAGAGCGGCGTCGCGGCGAGTTTGCCGTTCTCGCGGGCGAAGAAGTGCTCGCCGTGGTAGCGGGAGGTGACGGGCATGAGGCGGCGGATGATCCGGATGGCCGGGCTCTTGTCCGGATTGAACTCGTGTTCCTCTTTCGTGAAGTACATCTTGATCGCGGTGTAGACCAGAAAGCCGCCGGCGAGGTAGAGGAGCCAATGGAACTGCTCGATCAACTCGACGGCGAGGCCGATCATGCCGCCGCGCATGAGTAGTGTGGCGATGATCCCCCACGTGAGGACGCGGTGCTGGTGCTCGCGGGGAACGGCGAAGTGCCGGAAGATCAGGGCGAACACGAACAGGTTGTCGACGGAGAGGGCCTTCTCCATCACAAAGCCCTGGATGAAGAACGCAGATGCGGTGATCCCGTTGAGCTCTTTCATGCGTCCGGTAGCGAGGCCCATGCCGCAGTAGTGGTTCTCGTAGATGATGTAGAGGATGGGGACGAAGGCCAGGGCGAGGGCGACGCACAGTGCTGTCCAGAGCAGCGCCGTACGCATCGTGATTACCTTCCCGCGCCGGTGGAAGATGATCATGTCGGCGGCGACGAAGAGGACGACGAAGAGGATGAAGCCGGACCAGAGCCAGAATGCCATGGGTTATCCTGCGTGAGCGGGCGTGGGAGTAGTCATCGCGGTGACTGCCCGGGGACGGGGCATCGATGGCGACGATGGGCGGAGGCCCGTGACGAGGGAGTCGGTGTACGGCATGTTCGAGACTCCGCGCTGGGCGCAGTGGAACCGCAGGAGGTGTGCGGTCTCGCGCTTTGCTGAGCGAACGACAAACGCTCGCAAGGAGCGGCCGGACGCTCGCAACGGGCGGCTTCGTCCTGACGGCCGGATCCGCCCGATTTTCCTCTTCGCGAGGCCCGGGCAGGCTACTCCCCGACACGGAGAGTGACATGGTAGGGACGGCGCAGAGTCAGGACAACCAAGTCAGATTTCGTCGTCCTCGTTGTCGGAGTCGTCGAGGAAGGGGTCTTCCGGGGGCAGCGGTTGCGGCGCCGCCGGGGCTGGCTGGTTCGGGGCGTTGCGAGGCGAATCGCCCGCGTGGCCTTCGCCCCGCACTTCGCGGTACACGCTGCCGTCGACGAACCCCTGGAGCTTGCGGGCCCGCACCGGGTGCTGCAGCTTGCGGATGGCCTTGGCCTCGACCTGGCGGACGCGCTCGCGGGTGACCTTGAAGATCCGGCCCACTTCTTCGAGCGTGTAGGTGTAGCCGTCGCCAATTCCATACCGAAGTTTAATGATCTCACGCTCGCGGTAGGTGAGCGTCCGCAGCACGCTCTCGATGCGGGTGCGGAGCATCTCCTGCGCCGCGGAGTCCGATGGGGCGGCCTGGGATTCGTCCTCGATGAAGTCGCCGAAGTACGAGTCTTCGCTGTCGCCGACCGGCCGGTCGAGGCTGACGGGGTGGCGGCTGATCTTCATCACCCGCCGGACTTCGGCGGCGGTGAGGCCAGCCTTCTCCGCCAACTCGTCGATCGTGGGCTCGACACCGGACTTCTGAACGATTTCCTTCTGCAGGTTCCGCAGGCGCGTCATCGTTTCGATCATGTGCACGGGGATGCGGATCGTGCGTGCATGATCCGCGATCGCGCGGGTGATTGCCTGGCGGATCCACCATGTGGCGTAGGTGCTGAACTTGTAGCCGCGCTTGTACTCGTACTTATCGACGGCCCGCATGAGGCCGGTATTGCCTTCCTGGATCACGTCCAGGAAGGACAGGCCGCGGTTGCGGTACTTCTTGGCGATGGAGACAACGAGGCGGAGGTTTCCGCCGGAGAGGTCGCGCTTCGCCTGCTCGTACTCCCAGAAGACGACGCTGAGATCCCGAACTCGGCGCTGAAGGGCCGCTGGCTCTTCCAGCACGAGGGCACGGAGGCCGTCGAGCTCTTCCCGCATGACGGCGAGGTCCTCTGGGTCGTACTGACGGACGGGACGCTCGCGCTTGCCCCGGGACGCGGGCTTCGGCGGGTTCGCGGCCCGACGGAGATCGTTCTCGAGCTCGAGCATCTTCTTGGAGATGGAGCGGAGCTTGCGCATCAACGGGATGATGCGGCCGGTGCGGAGGCTGAGTTCTTCGGTGAGCGCGGCCATTCGGCGGCGGCGGGCGCGGATCTTCTGCGAGAGTTCGGCGGCGCGCTCGGTCTCACCCGCGGCTGCCGCGGCGACCATCTGATCCCAGTCGGCACGGTTGATGGTGAGGAGACGCTCGAGGGTGGCGACGTTGCCGGGGATGCGTTTGGAGATCTTCTCGCGGGCGTTGGCCTCGGCGGTGGAGATGCGCATCGTGCGGTCGAAGGGGAGCTCGCCCTTTGCGACCTGCTTGAGGACTTCGACGGCCTGGGCGATCACGTAGTCGCTCTCGAGGGCGCGGCGCCGGAAGATCATCCGGGTGAACTCGACCTTCTTCGCGAGGCGAATCTC
>JBEIUO010000750.1:0-1949 GCA_040374335.1 Phycisphaeraceae bacterium | reverse complement strand
GATGAGCGTGGTCGTTCAGTTCAGTGCAGGACATCGCAACACCACCGGTCTCCCCAGAGACGGAGCTTCACATGCACACGATGGGTCTTGGAATCCTGGGCGCCACAGACGCCGACTCCGCGAGCGGCTATCTGTCCGTCAGCCCTCCCGTGCTCTTCTTCTTCCTCGGTGTGATCGCGGTTCTTGTGCACTCCAAGATCGTGATCCCCAAGGCCGCGACCAAGCTCCTCTCCCTCTATCTCCTCTGGGCCATCGGCTTCAAGGGGGGAGTCGAACTTGTCGCCAGTGGGTTCACCGCCGATACGCTCAAGGTCGTCGCGCTGGCTCTGGCTATCTCCGTCGTCGTTCCCGTGTGGGGATACGCGGCCCTTCGGCGGATCATCGACCCTCTCAACGCCGCGGCAGTCGCCGCCTGCTACGGCTCCGTCAGCGTCGTGACGTTCCTGACCGCCTGCACCGCGCTGAACCAGAGCGGCACGCCCTTCAGTGGCCACATGGTCGCCGTGATGGCGCTCATGGAGTCCCCCGCGATCGTGCTCTCCCTGCTCATGCTCAACCTCGACAAACGCCGGAACACGCCGCAGGGATCCGCCGCGTCCACCGCAGGATCCCCCCGCCTGGCCACACTCATGCACGAAGCGCTGCTGAACGGCCCGGTTCTTCTGCTGCTCGGGAGCATCGCGGTCGGCGCTTTGACTGGTCAGCGGGGGTACGCCGCGTTCAAGCCCCTCTGTACCGACGCTTTCCCCGGAGCACTCGCTTTCTTCCTTCTCGACCTCGGCCTGCTGGCCGCACGCCGAATCAAGGACGTTCTTCGGGCGCCGAAGCTGCTCCTCGTGTTCGCCGTCGTCGCCCCTCTCATCAACGCGGCCATCGCGATCGTCGCATCGCGGTACATCGGCGTTTCCAAGGGCGACGCCACCTTGCTCGCGGTACTCGCGGCATCCGCGTCGTACATCGCCGCGCCCGCCGCGCTGCGGCTCGCGATTCCCAAGGCGGACCCAGGTCTCTATGTTTCACTCTCGCTTGGGTTGACGTTCCCCTTCAACATCATCGTCGGCGTCCCGCTCTACGCTGCCGCGGTGAACTGGTGGTGGTGATCCCGCCTACTCCGTCCGAGGAGCCGTATCGTCTGGCCCATCGTTCGTGGCATCAGTCAAGCACCACGGGACGCTTGGTCGTGCTCCAAGGACCCGACGATGACCACCACCCCAAACGCCTTGCCCTCGATTCCGCCGGGAACCCGGATCGGCCACGTCCACCTCAAGGTCGCGGATATCGAGCGCTCGCTCGGATTCTACCGGGACGTGCTGGGCTTCGAGGTGATGCAGCGGTACGGTCGTGACGCGGTCTTCCTCTCCGCGGGTGGCTACCACCATCACATCGGTCTCAATACGTGGGAGAGCAGCGGGGGATCCGCACCGCCCCCCGGAACCACAGGGCTCTACCACGTTGCCATCCTCTACCCTACCCGAGCAGCCCTCGCACAGGCACTGCGGCGCCTCGCCGATGCGGGAGTGCCGCTCACCGGTGCCGCGGATCATGGGGTGAGCGAGGCCCTCTACCTCGACGACCCGGACGGGAACGGAGTCGAACTCTACTGGGATCGTCCCGAGTCCGCCTGGCCGCGCACCCACGATGGTCAACTCGCGATGTTCACGCGGCGGCTCGATCTTGAATCGCTACGCAACGAAGCCCATACCTAGGACTCGCCTCTCGCCTATACCGCTCTCTTCACGATCGGCGCCAACGCCCTGATCCTCGCATCCCGGAGATACAGGGCGAGCCACGCCACCACGCCCACGATCGCCGGTGCGATAAACGCGTCGCCCACGCGCACGTGCGTCGCCACCGCGCCTCCGAGGTACCCCGTCAGCAGGATTGCCCCCAGCACGGCGGTTCGTGGGAACAGGAAGAGGCCGACGCACACGAGCTCCGTGATGCCGATC